>DKVI01000005.1:0-5324 GCA_002491115.1 Lachnospiraceae bacterium UBA7182
CCCACCATCATGCCAGAAGCCTCACTTTTTTGAGCATTTTCATTATATGTTTTGTGTCGTCTGCACAGAAAATGTGCAGACGAAGTAAAGCTGTACATGTACCTTAAATGCCTCAAAAGCCTTGTAAATGTGCATGAATGACTATATGATAGGGTCATCGAAATCAAAGGCGCCCTGATTAAGATGGAAATTCACACAAGATGTTTAAGGAGGTTACTATGAAAGGAGTAATGCAGAAAGTCCAGCGTTTTGGAGGGGCAATGTTCACACCGGTGCTGTTATTTTCTTTTGCAGGTATTATGGTAGGGTTGTCAACATTGTTTCTGAATGCCTCCATCTTTGGCACCATGGCAACAGAAGGTCATTTTTGGTATCAGATCTGGTATATGGTCCAGGAAGGCGCCTGGATGGTATTTCGGCAAATGCCGCTGCTGTTTGTGATCGGTCTTCCCATTGGCCTGGCGAAAAAACAAAATGCAAGATGTGTGTTGGAGGCATTTGTTATTTATGTTACCTTCAATTACTTCCTTGCTGCGGTTTTGCAGTTCTGGGGGCCATTCTTCGGGGTGGATTATATGGCGGAGGCCGGCGGGACCAGCGGGCTGGCAATGATATGCGGTATTAAAAGCCTGGATACCGGAATGTTTGGAGCATTGATTATCTCGGGAATTGTGGTATGGATACATAACCGGTATTTTGATCAGGAACTTCCTGATTGGCTGGGGATATTTTCCGGTTCCAGTTTTGTGGTCATGGTGGGCTTTTTCGTTATGATTCCTATGGCCTTTATCTTTGCCGGAGTCTGGCCGAAAGTTCAGGCGGCAATTTCCCTGTTGCAGAACTTTTTTAAAGCCAGCGGAACCATTGGCGTAGGTTTATATGCTTTTTGCGAAAAGATACTGCTCCCTACAGGATTACATCATTTTATTTATTCACCGTTTACTTTGGATTCGGCAGTTGTTCCGGGCGGAATCGAGGCATACTGGGCGCTGCATTTAAGTGAATTTGCGAGCAGTACACAACCCCTGAAGGAACTTTTCCCGGCAGGAGGGTTTGAATTGTTTGGAAACGCCAAAGTATTTGCGCCCATTGGCATTACACTGGCATTTTACACAACGGCCAAAAAAGAAAAACGAAAACAGGTATTAACCCTGATGATTCCGGCAGCGCTGACTGCAATGCTGACAGGTATTACGGAACCCATTGAATTTACTTTCCTGTTTATCGCACCAATCCTGTTTGTCGTTCATGCGCTGCTTTGTGCCTGTATCAATGCGGCCATGTATATGGCAGGTGTTTCAGGAGCTTTTGGAAACGGGCTGATTGCCTGGCTTTCTCTGAACTGGATTCCCTGTGGCCAGAATCATTGGCAAACCTATGTGCTGCAGGTAATTGTAGGCCTTATATTTTCCATGGTCTGGTTTTTGGTTTTCCGGTTCCTTATCCTGAAATTTAATTTTCTTACTCCCGGACGTGAGGAAGACGGCGAGGATGCAAAGTTATATACCAAGAAAGATTATCGTGCGAAACAGGCGGGCGGAAATGATCTGGAATATGCGGCGCAGATTCTGGCATTTCTGGGCGGAAAAGATAATATCATTGATGTCACCAACTGCGCTACCAGACTTCGTGTAAATGTAAAAGATGCTGCCCTGGTTCGTCCTGAAGCAGATTTTAAGAAGATCGGCGCACATGGTTTAAGTAAAAACGGAACGGCAATGCAGGTAATTGTAGGCCTCAAAGTGCCCAAAGTCAGGGAGCAGTTTGAAGAGTGTCTGGCGAAAGAGGAAAAAACAGTTTCGCATATGGGCCGTTTATATGCGGCGCAGACGGGAGAGGCAATTCCGTTGGAACAGGTTCCTGATGATGTATTTTCACAGAAGGTATTGGGAGAAGGCATTGCCGTGATTCCGAAGGATACCATGGTGGTTGCGCCGATGGCCGGAAAGATAGCCGTGGTTGCGGAAACGAAACATGCATACGCTATTGTCGCGGAAGACGGCACCGAAGTATTAATTCATATCGGTCTGGAAACCGTAAATCTTCAGGGAAAAGGGTTTGAATCCCTGGTAAAAACAGGAGATTTGGTACAGCCTGGCACTCCATTATGCAGAGTGGATGAATCTTTGTTAAAAGGAGATGTGCCGTTGTACACCCCCATGTTGATTACGAACGCAGCAGAAATGAAAACATTGCATTTTAAAACAGGAAATGTAGAGGCAGGAAAAGACTGTGTAGTTGAATACACAAAATAAAGGAGAATAAAAATGATGAAAAGATTTTCAATTACAGTAGCAGGCGGCGGAAGTACATTTACTCCGGGAATTATTATGATGCTTTTGGATCATCAGGAGGAATTTCCTATTCGGAAACTCTGTCTGTACGATAATGATCCGGAACGACAGGAGATCATTGCGAAGGCATGCGGCATTTTGTTAAAGGAACGTGCGCCGGAGATTGAATATCGCTATACCACAGATCCTCAAAACGCTTTTACGGATGTGGATTTTGTTATGGCGCATATTCGTGTGGGAAAATATGCCATGCGTGAAAAAGACGAGAAGATTCCGATGAAATACGGAGTCGTAGGACAGGAAACCTGCGGGCCCGGCGGAATTGCTTATGGTATGCGCTCCATTGGCGGCATTCTGGAGATTCTGGATTATATGGAAAAATACAGCCCGGATGCCTGGATGCTGAATTATTCAAATCCGGCGGCGATTGTAGCGGAGGCCACAAGAAAGCTGCGTCCGGATTCCAGAATTATCAATATCTGTGATATGCCTCTTGGAATCATGGTTCGTATGGCGAAGATTCTGGGTATTTCAGAAAAGGATCTGGATATCCGTTATTTTGGTCTGAATCATTTTGGATGGTGGACGCAGATAAAGGATAAAGAGGGCAATGATCTGATGCCGACACTGAAAGAATATGTAAAAGAAAACGGCTATGACATCAATATTGAAGAAGATCAGCACGCAGATCAGAGCTGGCATGAAACATTTAAAAAAGTCAGGGATGTTTATGCGGTCGATCCGGATACGCTTCCCAATACTTATCTGAAATATTATTTATGCCCGGACTATGTGGTAAAACATACGGATCCCAACTATACCCGTGCCAATCAGGTTATGGATGGCCGTGAAAAAGAAGTCTTTTCCGCCGCAAGAGAAATCATTGAAAGAGGGACAGCCGAAAATTGCAGGTTTATGAAGGACGACCACGCTTCTTATATCGTAGACCTTGCCAGGGCGCTTGCATTTAATACAAAAGAGAAAATGCTGCTGATTGTGCCGAATGAAGGCGCCGTAGAAAATTTTGATCCGGAAGCAATGGTAGAGATTCCCTGTATTGTTGGAAAAGACGGTTATGAAAAAATTGCTCAGGGAAGAATCCCTCAATTTCAAAAAGGGCTGATGGAGCAGCAGGTGAGCGTGGAAAAGCTGGTAGTAGAAGCATGGATCGAAGGCAGCTATCAAAAACTGTGGCAGGCGCTTACTCTTTCAAAAACTGTCCCCAGCGCATCGGTAGCGAAACAGATTTTAGATGATCTGATAGAGGCAAACAAAGGCTACTGGCCGGAATTAAAGTAAAAGGGGATGAAAAAGATGAAAAGTGCTGTATTTTATGGAAAGCATGACTTAAGGGTGGAGCAAAGCTCCACCCCGGCACCGGGGCCGGAAGAAGTATTAATTCAGGTAAAAGCGTGTGGGATCTGCGGTACAGACGTTCATATTTATGAAGGCGACAAAGGAGCCGCTGAAGTCAACCCACCCATCATTTTGGGACATGAATTTTCCGGGATTATTACGGAAACAGGTTCAGAAGTAAAGAATTTCCATGCAGGGGACAGAGTATGCATTGATCCTAACTGCTATTGTGGAGCCTGCAACTTTTGCAGGAATGGGGAAGTACATTTCTGCGAAAACATGATCGGTTACGGAACCACGGAAAACGGGGGATTCGCAGAATATTGCACCGTAAATGAAAGCCAGGTATATCTGCTGGGCGAACATACAACTTTTGAACAGGGGGCTATGGCTGAACCGGCAGCCTGCTGCCTTCACGGAATGGATTTGTGCGATATTCAGCCTGGCTGTCAGGTGGTGATTATTGGCGGCGGAATGATTGGCATGCTTATGCTTCAGCTGGCAAAACTGGCAGGCGCGTCAAAAGCGGCTCTCCTGGAACCCGTAGAAAAAAAGCGTGTGATGGGAAAAAAGCTGGGTGCGGATATATGTATTGACCCACTTCATGAAAATGTGAAAGAACGGCTTAAGGAAGCCGGAATGACCTGGGTTCGCACGGTGATTGAATGCGCGGGGCTTCCTTCGACGATAGAGCAGGCCATTGATCTGGCGGGGAATAAAGGAACGGTAATGATGTTTGGGCTGACAAAACCGGACGCACAGATTTCTGTAAAACCATTCCTGCTTTTTCAGAAAGAATTAACATTAAAAGCGTCCTATATCAATCCATGTACACAACAGAGGGCACTGGACTTAATTGATTCCGGCCGACTTGATGTACAAAGTATGATTTGCAAAACGATTCATCTGGAACAATTAGAGGATGTACTGCGTAATCCGGTATTAAGGGCAGAAGGGAAATATATTGTAATTCCGGAGAAATAATACAGGAAGATATCCAGGAAGGAGAATAAAAAATCGGATTTCATGTTAATAAAACGGGCAGAACTGTACGGTTTTGCTGGTGGTATCCGGGCTGTGAAAGTATTATAATCAGGGTATATCACATTTCAGGAGGGAATACCATGAGTTTAGGTAATCATTTGTTTCAGGCACGGAAGAAAAAGGGGCTGCCTCAGGAAGAGGTTGCTGAAAAGCTGGGGATAAGCAGGCAGACTGTTTCAAAATGGGAAACAGATGAAACGCTTCCGGATATCTGCCAGTCAAAAAGACTGGCGGTCCTGTATGGGTTGTCATTGGATGAACTGGTGGAGTTTGATATTGACATCAAAGAGATACAGGAAGTGATTGACCGGACCAGTGAGGAAGTATCGGAGCGGATTGACTGGACAAAGGCCTGGAGCAGAAAATATCCGGTTCTGTCCCGGTATCAGGCGGAAGTGGATACGACCTGCTATGAGGCGGAACTGGACAGGCTGTTGGGAGATTTGGAAAAGAAATACGGCTACAGTGAACTGGATTCCATGCTTGTTTTGAAGGATATCCTGGCATCCGTCTGGAAAGGCAGGAGGAAAAACAGCAGATAGTTTCTTGTGGACAGGGTAAGATTCAAAGAAGACAGAGCCTTATCCCGGACGATGGACAACGCACATTGTAATCAGTGAAATGTCTGAT
>DKVI01000005.1:5696-6257 GCA_002491115.1 Lachnospiraceae bacterium UBA7182
TGTTTTCGGAGAAAAAATAATTTGAAGAGGTAAAGTCGTGCTATTAATTTGCAGACTTGATTGCTGCAGCGAGTGTAATAAGGAAAAGGATTGATTTAGACAAAACGAAACAGACTTCAAAAAGCAGGGACAGAGGGGCGAGATAATTTTTCCGCCCCTATCTATCCTGAAAAATTGAGTATACAGAAGCTTCTACTCATGGTGTTTTCCGGTAATGTCGGTGGAACATACCTTATAAACACAGGTTTTTTTCAACATCGCTTCCGGAAATTGGAATGTATCTTCGCTTTTCCCCAAATGACGGATCATACAGTTAAGGGCATTGGCCTTTTCCTCAGGATCTTCAATAAATTCCACCTGCCCGCTGCCCATTACACTGTCGTATCTCCAATAATAAGCGCAGGGATTTTCTTTCGTCCCGGCGACCAGTTCATTCACGCAGTCCAGTTGGAAATAAATAGCAGGATTTTCTTTCAGAATATCCATTTTATGCCCCTCGTAAGCGCTGTGAAAATACAGAACCAGCGTATCGCCCTGCCTTTCATAGCCAAAATTCAAGGC
>DKVI01000071.1 GCA_002491115.1 Lachnospiraceae bacterium UBA7182
CCTTAATTCGCCGTCCAACATCCATAATAAAGCGTCTCCTTTTTAATTTGGGATTTATGAGAATTAGACGGAATGGATAGATTTATGATATAGGAAAAAAGGATAAATGTCTTTAGCGTTTACAGAATGTTTACAATTTTTGTGCAAATAGCTGATATCCGATGAAAACAAATGGGTTTTGGGTGGGGAAGAAAACCGTCCGGCGTACGGCAGGATAGCCGCGAATCACCGGACGGAATTGGATTTTGACGGATGTTAATTTTTCTGGTTAAGTAAAGCTAAAATCTCTGCTTCATCGGGAGCCGGGTCGCTGTGGATTTTTTCATAGACCTGCTCGATGACAGAAGGATCAAGCGATAACAGTTCTGCGTACTTTTTGGCGGAAAAATCCTCTGGGGCCATATCTTGAAACATGTTGAGTACAAAAACATTGATCCGGTGTTCCTGTTTTTTGGCAGTCTGTTCGGCTTCTTTGACAGCCTGTTCGGCTTTTCTGACAGCCTGTTCAGCTTCTTTGACCGCCCGTTCTTTTTCCAGGGTGATCTGATAGTTTTCTTTTGCCAGTTGTTCTTTCTCTTTGGCGGCCTGCTCAAGGTCATCCGTCAGCTGGTCAATCTCACCCTGCATATACTCAGGCAGAAAGAGAAGTGAATTGCGGTCCAAAATCCTTAATTCTTCTGAAAAAATGCTCATAACGTCCTCCATATTCCGGCAGATATTGTAGATGGTATTGTACAATGGTTTAAAGTCCGGATAATCTGTGATCAGCCGGATAATATCCTGTATATCGTCAGTGCTGAAAAATATCAGCCATGCGTCCAGCTCGTTTGTTATATGCTTATTGTGCATATTTTTTTGAAAGATGTCAAGAGGAATAAAGATATATTTCTGCAAAAGTTCCATCCTGGCTCCCGTATCCGAGCGCTGTTCAAATCGGTGAATATATGCAGTAGAGTATTTCTTGAAATTTTTTGGGCTTTTTTCAAAAAGGACGATGGTATAGACGGGTTTTATGGATTTGTAGTTGACTTGTTGGCTATCGCTGTTTTCTCTGGCTTTTTTATACTGACGGAGGAGCAGGTCTGAGGAATAACAGGCGCATCTTTCTCCTGGAAACAGATACCCTGACTTTTGAACCTCTACATTGGCCAGGCTTCCATCCTTGATCCGGACGACAATATCCGTAATCAGAATCGAAGATTCATCAGCAATCCGGGTGGAATCATTAGCAAGTACGCTGATGATGGTGACCTCCTGCCCAAGAAGCAGTGAGAGGAATTTCTCCAGACGGCTGGGGGTAATATCAGGATCCATAACTTCTTTGAAAAAACCATCGTACAGAACTTTGACTCCCTTAATTCCGGTGCAGAAATTCAGGAAATGTTCCTGCTGTTCGGGCTTCCATTTATTAAAAGTCTGCAAAAGTGTCGGAGTGGCCCGGATTTCTTCTAATATATCCTTTTTGGTGCGGATCATGGGGAAATATTGTTTAAGTAGAGTCTCCATATAAAGTATCTTCTTTTAACTTGTATTTTCGGGGAAAAACTGATGAAAGATAGACGGAATAGATAAATTGAATTATACAAAGAAACAGAATGAAAGTCTTTAGCGTTTACAAAATGTTCACAATTTTTGTGCAAACAGCCAGTGAAAAAGAGGAAAAAGGCTTTAGAAACAGAGAACCGCCTGGCGTACGGCAAGATAGCCGCAGAGCACCGGGCGGAATTGGAGATAGTTCATCTTATAAGCAATTTAAAGATTTCGGATCTGCACAGATCTGATCCTTCCTGAATTTTTTCATATGCTTGTTGAACAAGCGTAACATCTATGGATAATTCTTCTGCGCATTCTTCTATGGGGCAATTTTTTTCGGCTTTATTTTTGATCAGATAGACTTGAAGGATATGTTTTAGATAGTGATCTTCAGCATTGATAATACATTTTTGCTGTTTTTCATTTAATTTCATGATTTTTAAGTAGGATGAAAAAAGCATTTCTCCAAGCGCACGGAATGCCTCATTGGCAAGTTCAAGGTCTCCATTTAACATTTGATCGATCTTTTCCTGTGCCTGGTCAATGGAAAGCGACAGCTTCGTCCATTCTGTAATTTGCATTTCTTCTGAAAATGTGCCCATAGTCGGCCTCCTTTATTTGATAACAGAGTTATAAAATATAGCGGTTATATCACTATTATATCTGTTTGCCAACAAAATGTCAACTATGACATATATGGTTAAAAAAATGATCATTGCCTGAAGCGCGGCAATAAAACCGACATACTTCGGGCAATGATCCATGTGATCAGAGCAGGCTGTATGATTCAAGTATCTTTAAAAAATCAGTGCTTTTATCATCCGGATGTTCTTTGATTGTTTCACACACCTGCTTTATAGTCGGAATATCTATTATAAGCAAAACCGCAAACATCTCGAGAAGATAATTTTCAGGAATACTTCCGTTGCGGCACAGTTGGATCAGAATAGCTGCTATTTGACGCTGGCCATCTGTCCATGGTCTGTGGATGGACGGGTTTTCTTTTAGTTGAGCTAACAATTCCGGTATATCTTTTGATGAAGCAGGCGGAGAAATCCGATGTGGATTTTTTGTTTCTTCCGAAAATTTAATCATGAGCAGCCTCAGGAGTTCGGTGGAATTGACAGAACCTGCTATTGCTTTTAGGAACATTTCAGACAGAAGATGGTCCCCTTTCACGCCTGTGCAAAGCTCCAGGAAATCTTCCTGCTGATCGGGTTTCCATGCATCGAAGGTTTGAGAGAGCTGTTCGCTGCTGCGGATTTCTTCCAGTACGTCTGCTCTGGTCCGGAGCATGGGAAAGTAGTGTTTAAGTAATGTGTTCATAATAAAGTATCTCCTTTTAGTTTTGTTGTTGGGGAAAAACTGCGGAAAAACAGACGGAACAGATAAATGTATGATACAGGATAACAGAGTAAAAGTCTTTAGTGTTTACACAATGTTCACAATTTTTGTGCAAACAGCCAGTGCAAAAGGAAGAAAAAGGGTTAAAAACAGAAAACCGCCCGGCGTATGGCAGAGCAGCCATAGATGCCGGGCGAAAATAGATCCTGGGAAATATTACTTTCTTTGATTAAGCAAAGCAAATAGCTCGTCTTCATCAGAAGCCGGATCACTGTGGAGTTTTTCATAGACCTGCTTAATAATAGACGGATCAAACAATAACATTTTCGCATACTTTTCGGCAGAAAAATCTTCAGGATCCACATCTCGGAGTATGTTGAGTGCGACAGTGCTGATCTGGTAGCGTGTTTGTTCTTCTGTTTTCTTGATAGCCTGTTCTTTTTCCAGGGTGATCTGATAGATTTCTTTTGCCAGCTGTTCTTTCTCTTTAGTAGCCTGTTCAAGATCATCAGTCAGCTGGTCGATCTCTCCCTGCATATACTCAGGCAGGAAAAGAAGTGAATTACGATCCAGAATCCGTAGTTCTTCTGAAAAAATGCCCATAACGTCCTCCATATTCCGGCAGATATTGTAGATAGTATTGTACAATGGTTTAAAGTCCGGATAATCTGTGATCAGCCGGATAATATCCTGTATATCGTCAGTACTGAAAAACATCAGCCATGCATCCAGCTCGTTTGCTATATGTTTATTGTGCATATTTTTTTGGAAGATGTCAAGAGGAATAAAGATATATTTCTGCAAAAGTTCCATCCTGGCTCCCGTATCTGAACGCTGTTCAAAGCGGTGAATGTATGTAGTAGAAAAAAAATACAATAATATATTAAAATAAAAGTGAAAGGGGAAACTTACTATGCTTTTATCTATCGTCGCCGTCATCGCGGTGTTTTGCGCCGTGGGGATATGGCGGATGTTTTTTTATTCCCATAATCAAGAGGAAATCACTGAAGCGGAGGAAGCGGAAGATCCATTTGAGAAGGGCAACGAGTATTTGCAAAGCCGATATGGATCAGATATCAGTTACCACCAGGGCAGGATTCTTCCGGACGAACGAAGAAGGCATCCGCTGTTTGGGCAATATGCGGTATCTCTTAGTTTCCAGGTGGAAGGCGTACTTTCCGGATGCCGTTTCCGCTTCCGCCATCTAAAGATTCAAAGCCACAGGGATGATGCGGCTGTCATTACATTGTTTGCAGGGTACGCATTTCGGTGGGAGGATGAGGATTTTTCCTACAAGACAGGCATATTGCTTTATTCCCCGCAGTTTTTTAAGATAACAGGGCTCAATCCGGAGAACCGGGGATACCGCCGGTTGTATGAGATGCGGGACGGAAGCGTATTGTATGCGGGCAGGGAAGTTGAGGCCGAAATTGCTTACGGGCTGCACAAGTTATACAGAAGCATAGAGCAGGGATTCAGCCGGCTTTTTCATGGGCAGGGGATGTGCCTGTTCAGTAAAGGTGACGCGGCGGAGGCATATATTTACAGTCCAAGGCCTTTGGATGGCGGTATAGAACAGATAATGCAGCTGGTTGAAAGCGGGCTTAAAATGGTAAAGCAGGAGATGAAAGAGGCATGAATACATATAGAGAAGAAATCGAAGATATCCGGCTGACTCCGGAGGTGATCGGCCGTTTTCTGGAAAACCTGTCCGAGAAGGGCAGAAGTCCGGCGTCGCTGCAGAATTACCGGACGATTCTGATGGGGTTGTATGCGTATCTGCCGGAGGACAAGATTTTAAGCGGAAATATTCTTGCCAAATGGCGTAAAAGTCTGGAGGAACAGGGTTATTATGCGCGGACGATCAATACGCGGATTTCGGTGCTGAACAGTTTTTTGCAGTATTTGAATCACAGGGAATGGCAGCAGGATGATTTTTACCGTCAGCTTGCGGACGATCAGCCGGAGCTGACCCGTAAAGAGTATCTGCGTCTTTTGCAGGCGGCGAAGCTTTTGGAGAAGGAGCGTGTGTATCTGCTGATCAAGACCCTTGGCGGCGCGGGGGTGCGCATCCAGGAGCTTCATCAGTTGACGGTGGAAGCCGTGCGGGAGGGAAGCGTGCGTTTATCCTGCCATCATTGTGAGCGGGTCCTAAAGCTTCCGGAGGCTTTGAGAAAAGAACTTCTGGATTATGCCGGGCGGGAAGGAATCTATAAAGGGCCGGTGTTCGTGACCCGGGACGGCATGCCTTTAGCGCGGTCCAGTGTATGGCGTTATGTGAACAGTGTCAGCCGGGACGCGCAGGTACCGGAAGAGAAGGCCAATCCCCGCTGTCTGTGGAAGATGTATAAGAGTACCTGCGACAGTATTCGGGCAGACATCGACAGGCTGGCGGCACAGGCGTATGAGCGGATGATGGAAGAAGAGCAGCTTCTGGCAGGATGGAAAATATGATGTTTGAGCCGGATGAGATGCTTCGGGAAGTAGCGGCGGATCTGGGACATTTCTGCGGGTTGTACGCCGATACAGCATGCCGGATTGCGATCCTTGTCTTTTTGTCCGCTCTGGTCATCGGATACGTATCTGTATGCAGACGGGGAAATGTCTTCGGGCAGATCAGGCATATGGCTGTAAAGGCTGTTTTGCTGGCGCTTCTTTCGGCGTACGGAACTATGATCGTGGGGATCACGCTGCTTTCCAGAAGCGAGGGCGGCTCCGACGGGGTAAATCTGCGGCTGTTCGGAACCTTTCACAATGATTTTACAAGCTGTAAATATATATGTGAAAATATACTTCTTTTGTTTCCCTGCGCGGTGCTGCTCTATGGGATCTCACATATGTTCCGCAGGGTTTTGACGGCGCTTTTGACCGGGTTTTGTGTGTCGCTGGCGATAGAGACGGCTCAGCTTGTGACGCACCTGGGGCGGTTTGAGGTGGATGATATTCTGACAAATGTAACAGGGTATATGGCAGGGTATTTACTGTGCCGTGCGTTTTCATGCATGGGGCGGCTGTGCGGACTGCATCAGACATAAATTTTCAGGATTGACGAACTACGCCTTTAAGAGTATAGTATAGACAAAGGGGAGACGGCATCGTATGGTTAAAACGCTTTATCATGGTTCTCTCAACATAATTGAGAAACCTTTATTCGGATATGGAAAAACTTATAATGACTATGGTTTGGGATTTTACTGTACAGATAGTCTGGAAATGGCAAAGGAATGGGGAGTTGGAAAAGATCAAAATGGTTATGCTAACTGCTATGAACTGAATTGTGATGATCTTTGGATTCTTAATCTGAACGCACCGGAATATTGCATTTTGCATTGGTTGGCGATACTGCTGAAAAACAGGGAGTTCGATGTTCCTTCCGGACTTGCGCTGGAAGCCAGGGAGTATCTGCTTACTACTTTTGCCGTTGATTACGAAACATGTGATGCTATGATAGGTTATCGGGCTGATGACAGTTACTTCTCATTTGCGCAGGACTTTATTAACGGTACGATTTCTTACCGCCAGCTCAATAACGCTCTGCACCTGGGCAGGCTGGGGCAGCAGTTTGTTTTAAAGAGCAGGAAAGCGTTTGATCGTATTCAGTTTATTGGCAGTGAGGTTGCAAAGAGCGGTGAGTGGTATGCAAAGAAGATGCTGCGGGACAAAACTGCCCGTCGGGAATATTTCAGTGTGGAACGAAACCGCCGCCAGCGGGGGGACTTATATATTACTCAAATTATGGACGAGGAGATGAGACCGGATGATCCACGCTTATGATAAAGTTTATCTGGATAAAGCCCGCATTGTCCTTGGCCGTATGCTGGATTTTGCGGTGTATGATCTGAAATATAATATTGCTGAATTTTTCGAGTTGTTTATTAATTCCGGTATTGCAGCCAGGTTTGAGATCGGAGATTTTGCAGTGATTACCGGTATGTCCGGTGTGGAGCTTGCCTGTAAAGTCCTGGAAAAGTCCGGCGTGAGCCGGAAATGCATTAGGCCAAATTATACGGCAGATCGAAGTGAGGAGTTCTGGACTGGCTGGGCGCTGGCTTATTATCAATGGGAAACTTCCCTGAGCTTTGCTGAGATCGTAAAATATGTACCCATCGAGGAGATCATGGCGTTGTATTCACCATATCATGAAATGGATATCCGGCATTTTGTGGACAGGATGAACGAGCTGTATCGGACTGCCAGACCGGAAACCAACTTAAAGTTTCTGAGGAAGAGAGCAGAATTGAGTCAGCGTGAACTTGCAGAGTTGTCTGGTATTCCGGTTCGGACAATTCAGCAATATGAGCAACGTCAAAAGAATATTAATAAAGCACAGGCAGAGTATCTTGTGATATTGTCAAAAATTTTGTGCTGTGAAGTTGAAGAATTAATTGAAAAAACGCAGTAGAAATACCATGGCGGCTGATGAAAAAGTTGTCATGGTATTTTTTTTGCAATAAACAGAATATAACAGTTGACAACAGTTGTATTCTATTATATACTGTTATCACAAGCCGTAAGAAATACAAACAGAAAAGGCCTGCATGCTCCAGATCAATAAGTGAGTGCAGGAAGGCCGAAGCGGAACTATCAACAGCGAAGGCCTGTATGCGCCAGATCAAAGAGTGGACGCCGTCAGGCGGCCAGGAATTGATCTATAACCGGGCGCAGGAAGGCCGAAGCGGAACTACAATGGAGGAACAAATGAATGTAATTGTGAATCATTCATCCATGCAGCCGATCTATGAGCAGATCTGCGGGCAGATCAAGAATAAGATCATGCACGGGGAGCTGACGGAGGGAGCGGCGCTGCCGTCTGTGCGGACGTTGGCCAAAGACCTTCGGGTCAGTGCCCTGACCGTGAAAAAATCCTACGACGCTTTAGAGCAGGAAGGTTTTATCACGACCATTCACGGCAAAGGCAGCTTCGTGTCCAGCGCCAACCAGGCAGGGATGCTCGAAGAGATGCGCCGGGAGGTAGAGGCAGGGCTTGAGACGGCGATCAGGAAAGGCCGAAGCTGCGGGATGAACAACGAGGAAATTACGGAACTGTTTTACATTATATTGGAGGATTTAGGATGCTGATCAAATTAGATAAAGTAGAAAAACATTATTCTGCATTTCATTTAAACTGTTCTCTGGAAGTACCCGAGGGAAATGTGACGGCACTGATCGGGCCTAACGGGGCGGGAAAAAGTACCACATTTAAAATGATCCTGGGGCTGATCTTTCCTGACAACGGACGCGTCGAGCTGTTCGGGAAAGACAGCAAAGATCTGACCAGAGAAGACAGAGAAAAGTTAGGCGTTGTCTTGTCGGATTCCGGCTTTAGCAGTTATCTGGATGTCCAGGACGTCGCGTCCGTCTTGCACCATACTTACAGTACTTTTGACAGGAAGCATTTTCTGGATCGATGCGCAAAGTTCGGACTGCCTGAAAAGAAAAAGCTGAAGGAATTTTCCACGGGCATGAAGGCAAAACTGAAAATACTGGTCGCCATGTCCCACGACACGAAGCTTCTGATTCTGGACGAACCTGCCGCCGGGCTGGATGTGTTGGCGAGGGAAGAGATTCTGGATATGCTCCGGGAATACATGATTCCGGGGGACCGTTCGATCCTGATCAGTTCCCATATTTCCAGCGACCTGGAAGGGCTTTGTGATGATTTTTATTTGATCCATGAGGGAAAGATCCTGATGCACGAGGAGACAGATGTGCTACTGGGATCATACGGACTTTTGAAGGTGACAGAAGAGCAGTATAAGGCAATGGACCGGAGCTATTTGCTGAGGAGGAAGCGCGAATCTTTCGGCTACAGCCTTTTAACAGACCAAAAGCAGTTTTATCAGGAAAACGAGCCGAATCTTTCCATGGAGAAAGGTTCCATCGACGAAGTAATCACAATGATGATCAGGGGGGAGACAGTATGACAGGGTTATTGATAAAGGATTTGAGACTGTTTAAACATCAGGGGCGTTATTATCTTGTGGTCATTGCATTGTGCTGTGTACTCCAGTTCTTCAGCACGAGAGATTTTTCTTCTTTTATGACCAGTTACTTGTCATTTATGATTGTTATGTATACTTTTAGTTCTTTCAGTTATGATGAATATGATAACGGAATGTCATTTTTGATGACGCTGCCCTGTGGACGGCGGGCGTATGTGACTGAAAAATATATATTTACCGTTCTTCTGGTTACAGCCGGATGGATTGTGGGTGTAGTGCTTCGGGCAGCCGGGTACATGTCACGCTTTTCCATGGAAGGATATCGGAAAATTCTGGTCGAAGATCCCATCTATCTGCTGCTTGTCCTGATTTATGCAGGATGTTCCATACCGGCGCTGATTTGGTTCGGCGCGGAAAAAGGACGCACCGCCATGCTGCTGGGCGTGGGTATACTGGCGTTTCTGGTCTACGCGGTCATGAAATCAGGTATACGGATTCCGTTGGCAGATGCGGAGCCGGGATTGCTGCTTATGGTTCTTTTGATCCTTTGCATCCTGGTTCTGGGAATCTCTTACAGAGCTTCCGTATGTCTGATGGAAAAAAAGGAGTTTTGACTTATTGAAAATTTTTAATTGATAAGAAAGAGCCGTCTACTTTTCCAGGAGCAGGACGGCTATTTCTTATTTTTACTGTGACACAATAAAAAAGTGAAAAAACCTTGCATTTACAATGTTTTCTCACTCTATGGAGCATATGGGATTCGAACCCACGGCCTCAACAATGCGAATGTTGCGCGCTCCCAACTGCGCTAATGCCCCGTTTATTTAAAAAGTGGAAGCAATGGGGCTCGAACCCATGACCTCTCGCGTGTGAGGCGAACGCTCATCCCAGCTGAGCTATGCTTCCGTGTTTTTTATTATAGCACTTCTGGAAGAAAATACAAGATAAAATTTAAGAAAAAGTAAAATCTTTTGGATACTGTATGACAAGCAGGGTAGAATGTGCTACAATAATCCTGCAACAGTGACAGACAAGGATCATGTTGGAGGCAAAAAAGAAATGATAAGCTGGAAAAAAGCAGGACTGTTTTTTACATGCGTTTTGCTGCTTATGACAGGATGCGGTAAAGAGGCAGAAGATACAGACAGAATAGAAGTCAGAGAAATTGACAGTGAAGCAGGGACGGACACAGACGCGCAGGAGCGCAAAGAAGCATCGGATGAAGAAGCAGAAACGGCGTCTTCGACGGAGGCCTCCAGAGAGCTTACCGTTCAGGAACTCCGGGATTTTTCCGTCTGGATCGATGCAGGGGATAATCATGGCAATTATGGATTTCTCTTATCAGAATACGACCGCCCGCAGGATGTGGACCTGGACCAGGTATTTTATACGGGCGCGGGTCTGTCCGTGGAATCCATGAGTCCCGAGGAGGAACAGGCATATCTTAAAGCAACCGGCCAGGAAGAAATCTATACAGACACCACAAGACTGACCACAGAAGATATAAAAGGATTTCTGGAAAAGAAGCTTGGAACTTCTTATGAAGAGATGACCCGCCCCCTTTCCTGGACGTATCTGCCGGAATATGATATCTATATCCATGAACATGGAGATACGAATTATATGAATTTTACCTGTGTAAGCGGCAGGCTGACAGAAGAAGGGCTTTATGAGCTGGAATGCGTGCCGGGAGATACAGAATATGTGCCGGAAGAATTTTGCAGTCGTTTGACACTGAAGAAAAACGGTTCCGACTGGCAGTTTGTTTCCAATGCGCATGTGGAAGGACTCAGCTATTCCATGGATATATGGAAGATTGATGACCAGTGCTTTGATACGGAACTGGAAGGCTGGGGAGAAGTGACCTTTACTTCCTATGCGCCTGCCGAAAGCGCATATGGAAATCAGGACGTCTGCTTTAAGCTGATAAAAGATGACCAGACGGTGTATCAGTTTCCCCCTGTGGAAGAGGGGAACTACCGATACGGAAAACGGTTTCAGAAGATAGAAGCGGTCAGCTTTCAGGATTATAATAATGACGGCAACCGGGATGTGATCCTGATTATAAAATATGAACCTTTTGTAAGCGACGACGATGTAAATCCGACGGAAGTGCGTCTCTATCGGAACCGGCCGGAAACCAGGGATTTTCTGCTTGATACGGACAAGATGGATTTTCTGAATATCAATCGGTACAATAACAGTATTCAGGAAGTGTTAGAACACATAGACGGCGGAAGGGAGGAGTAAGCATATGATATCATTACTGGCAACGGCTGCCCAGATGAAAGAACTGGACCGGGCCGCCATAGAGGAACGAAACATTCCTTCTCTTACACTGATGGAGCGGGCGGCGCAGGCAGTCGCGGACAGAGCGGCGCAGATGATACAGGTTTCCGGGCAGGAGCCGGGAGAAGTGGTCGTTTACTGCGGTCCGGGAAATAACGGCGGGGACGGGATCGCGGCCGCGAGAATCCTGATGGAACGGGGGTTCAAAGTCCGGGCGTTCCTTGTGGGAAAAAGAGAAAAGATGACGGCGGATTCCTGCGCCATGGAGAAGAAGCTGCTTGACGCAGGCGGGAAACTGGAAGATTTTATGCCGGGAACCGCGCCGGATCAGGAGACGCTTTCCGGATGCAGTTGTATGATCGACGCTCTGTTCGGGGTAGGGCTTAAGCGTCCGGTGGCCGGAGACTTTTTATCGGCAGTCCGGCAGATCAACCAGGAAGACTGTCCGGTCGTCGCATGCGATCTTCCCTCCGGGGTGGATACGGATACCGGCGTCATATTAGGAGAGGCCGTCCGGGCCGACTGGACTGTGACATTTACCTGTTTGAAACGCGGACTGGTGCAGGGGGAAGGAAAAGAGTGTGCAGGAAAGGCGGAAGCAGTGTCCATTGGGATTCCCGAAGAACTGATCTTTCAGATCATCTGTTAAAGGCAAATATGGAGATAGAAAGAAGGCTTATTTAATGGAAGACAGACAGAAAATACAGTTATTTGAGGAGGCGCCTGTACCGAAAGCCGTTATGACCATGTCGGTGCCGATGATTATCAGTTCACTGGTCATGGTTGTCTATAATCTGGCGGATACCTATTTTGTGGGTATGGTTAACGACCCGATACAAAATGCGGCCGTAGCCCTTGCCGCGCCGGTTCTTCTGGCGTTTAACGCGGTGAACAACCTGTTCGGTGTAGGAAGCTCCAGTATGATGAGCCGCGCCCTGGGAAGCAGGGAGTATGATACCGTATACAGAAGCTCCGCATTCGGTTTTTACTGCGCCCTTTTAAGCGGCGCCTTGTTTTCTCTTTTGTATACGGTGTTTCGGCAGCCGCTTCTTGTGCTTCTTGGCTCGGATGCCTCTACGGCGGCGGCCACCGGCGAATATTTAAAATGGACCGTTACCTGCGGCGCGGTGCCTGCCATATTAAATGTGGTGTTTGCCTATCTGGTGCGGGCGGAAGGATCGTCTCTGCACGCCAGCATCGGGACCATGAGCGGCTGTCTTTTAAACATCGTTCTTGACCCTGTCTTTATCCTGCCCTGGGGACTGAATATGGGGGCAGCAGGGGCAGGGCTTGCAACGTTTCTTTCCAACTGTGCAGCGTGCCTGTACTTTTTCATCCTCCTGTATGTTAAACGGGGAAAGACTTTTGTATGCATCAGGCCGTCCATGTTCAGCCTGAATAGAAAGATCGTCGGCAGTATCTGCGGTGTCGGCATTCCCGCGTCCATCCAGAATCTTCTGAATGTCACGGGAATGACCGTCCTTAATAATTTTACATCCGTTTACGGAGCCGACGCGGTGGCGGCTATGGGGATTTCCCAGAAGATCAATATGGTCCCCATGTATATTGCACTGGGGCTTTCCCAGGGCATCATGCCGTTAGTCAGCTACAACTATGCCAGCGGCAATACAAAGCGCATGAAACAGACGGTAGGATTTTCTGCCAAAATATCCATTACATTCCTGACGCTTATAACGATTGGTTATTATTTCGGAGCTTCCTTTCTCATCGGTTTATTTATGAAAAATGAAACGATCATTGCTTATGGAAGCCGTTTTTTGCGGGGCTTATGTCTGGCGCTGCCGTTTTTATGTATGGATTTTCTGGCAGTGGGCGTATTTCAGGCCTGCGGCATGGGAAGCAAATCACTGGTCTTTGCAATCCTTCGTAAGATTGTGCTGGAAATTCCGGCGCTGTATATTCTGAACCGCCTGTTTCCGCTGTACGGCCTTGCGTTTTCGCAGTTTACGGCAGAGGTTGTTCTCGCCGTCGCGGCTGTCGTTGTCCTGTTCCGGCTCTTCCGCCAGTTGGAACATCGTCCGGCAAATTAGAAAGAAAGGGGTTGCCGCGGCGAAACGGCAGCCCCTGTAGGATGGAAGCGGAAGAATGGAAAATCATGCATTCTGCTCAATTTTTAAAGATTTTATAAGAAATTTTCGTCAGAAAGAACATTTGACTTTCCCGAAAAGAATATGATAAACTCATAGAGTAAAGGAAAAGAAAGCATACATGATGACACAGGTAGTGCAGAGCACATAAATCTGATTACGGAACATGGCTTACGTTTTGGAGAAGAATGTGCAGAAGTTTGCCTGTGTTTTTTGTGTGCCGGAAATCCGAAAAAACGCATCAAAAGAGAAGATGCAGAATTTTAAACAGGAGGAAAAATATGCCAGGTAATCAGTTTGAAAGGATGGTATTTGCCTTTTTGACCGTACTGGTGACGGTTCATGCTTATGTATTTTACAGTCTGTATGTAGTGAATGGTTCTCTGCTGATGCAGTTGACCGGCGCAGATTCGGTGCTTCACGCGTTAGATGCCCAGGGAGGGGTCTACATGCTCGGAAGGATGGTGCCCATACGGGCGGTGATCCTGGTGGAGTTTGTGCTGGCCTATGGGCTGGAATGTCTCATGGGAAGTCCCTTTTCTTTTCGTTTTGCCTGTAAAAATTTCGAGCCGGGGAAGACACATCCGGTTATTTTTGAGAGTGCCGTGATCTGCGCTACCGTGGGGTTGATGTGCCCGGTTATGAGTTTTCTGGCCGCATGGCTGTACTATCCGTATTATTCGGGTTTCTGTCTGCTGACCCTGCTGGCGAATTGGCTGAAGCTGGTGTGCCTGAATTTCCCTTTCGCATTTTTCAGCCAGCTGTTCTTTATCCAGCCGCTGATCAGAACCGTCTTTAAGGTGCTGTTCCGCAAAGAGCGCATGGATGCTGCAGAAGGTTTGTCTGCATAAGCAGTAGATGAATAGAGGGATGGCATCTGCCATCCCTTTATAAAAAAACGAAACATAATTTTTTTACAGCCTGCGGCGGTACTTTTCAATCAACGCCTGAAAAGACGGCTCCTGACGAAGAAATTCGTACTCCGGCGACTGCTCTAAAGCGGCGATCATAGGCGGAAGGATCGACGCAGAAGGATCTTTTGCAAAGGCTTCGGGGATCTGGTCATACAGAGGGCAGTCGCTTAATTCCCACAGGTGAGAGATGGAAGAAAGCAGCGCTTCCACCAGCCGTATGCTTTCTTCTTTTTCTTCTTTGGCGAGCGCAATGTCCAGGGGGAGGATGAATCTGAAATAATCGCCGTAGCCCAGAATCGTGACCGCCTGTCCGGTGATTTCGGCAATTCGGGAAGCTTTTTCCAGGTTGCCGCCGGCGAGCTGTACTTTTACCAGACGTGTCAGGGTGCCGTTTAAATCCATGACCGTCGTAAACAGTTTTCTTTGAAGCAGCTTTTCCGCTTCTGGAAGCTGTTCTTTTTTACTCAGATACAAGTCTGCCTGAGTGACTTTTTTATCCAGCACATTGTATTCAGGCAGAAGATCAATCATTTCCTGCGCTTTGTCGTACTCCTTTTGTGTCATATACCGCGAGGCGAGCATAAAGGCTGACGAAATTTTCAGTTTTTCATCTGTTCCTTCCACGACCCGTCGGTGCCAGGAGAGGATCTTATCCTCATAAGGGAATCTTTCTTCGGCGGATAAGGTGGACATAATTAGTGTACCCTCCAGAACCAGAGCAAAAGTATGAAGCATGGACACACAGTAAGGATATTCCCGGACCTTCTGTTCCATAAAAGCAACGGCTTTGGAGAGCCCTTTTTCTTTTCCTTCTTCTTTCAGAATTTCAGAGATTGTGCTGCAAAATTTCTGAATTTCCTGCTCGGACGGCTCTTCGCGGAAACACAAAAGCACGTTTGGCTCTGTCTTTAAGACCCTGGCCAGGGCGGGCAGAAGCGTAATGTCCGGATAGCTGACGCCGGATTCCCACTTGCTGACGGCGGGCGTGGATACGCCCAAGTATTCGGCGATCTGTTCCTGGGTAAGTCCCAGCTCTTTTCTTTTTTCACGTATTTTCTGATTCATCGGCATATCGGGTTATTTCCTTTCTGTTTTGTGCTTTTATCATATCATCCGGAATGATGAGGTACAATTGAAGAAATTTTAATAAAACAGGAAAGAAAATTAACTTCCGGTTAATTTTTATAAAACATGCCTTTTATAACATCTTTGTTCATAAATTTCTTTCAAATTATCAATGGCCATTTCAACGTCAAGGGTATGGAAACCAAGCCAGCATTCACTCATTGTTTTAGCATCGGCAATTTTATATATTTCACGGCTATATTTACCCGTGTAGTAATGCCAATAGCGATAGGTATATCCTGTCCAATACATTATTTCCTGGGAATAAATCATGCCAGCCTTTTTGAGCCCGTTCATTTCATCATTTAGTTCCTCGAGAATATATTCCTCGCCCGCCCATTGCAATCGATCATAGACATCATCAAGGGCAGCCGCGGTTTTACTGTTCATAAAAGATTCTATAAATAATGGACAATCCAATCTGGCTTTTAGAGCAAGTTCAAACAATCGTCCTTGTATATCGCAAAGCTGACGTTTTTCAAGAGTGAGTTTTTTCATTTTATTCACCTGCCTCTAATATTTCATCAAAGAACCGACCTTCACGACGATATTTCCGGCAAATTTCATCTGCCATTGCAATGCCTTTAGAACGGTTGGATTCACTTTCTCGTTTTAGTTTATCCCGATCATTCACGGTGAGCTTTTGTTCCTCAAGTATTTTTATTTTTTTGCAGGCTTTTTCTGTTAAAGCTACATATTGCTTACCAAGTTTTAATGCTGAAAGACTGTTAATAAGTGCCATATCAGTAATTTCTCCATTGAAAAAGCGATCCAGAACGACGAACATTCTATCGTTAGCAATATAGCCAACAATCATGTCACAGCCGCTGCTTAAATTTGCAAAATAATCATAGATAGCCGAATGTTTCACGGATTCCATTTTGCCACGATTATATGCAATTAACAATGCCCAATCTAATCCAACTTCTATATCAAGGATTTTGAGATCTGACAAGTTAACACTTAACGTATATATTCTGGCATCAGGATAATTGCAAATTAAAGTAAGCGGTTGCGTTCGATCAGTTCCCATATAAAACCCTTTTCCAAAATCGCAATGTTCCCGGCTTGCAGGGGCAATAATCCCACGAATCCCCGATTTTGAACCATGATAAAGCGTAACAATTTCGTTCGTTTCAATAATCTGGTTTCCTTCAAATTGGGAAAAATTAATTATATTTTCGGAATTTTTCATAGTGTCATCCTCGAATTACAGTATAACATTTGGGCAGTCTGATTATAACATATGAAATAACAGGATACAATACAGAGTCCCTGTTAAAACAAAGAAAGCTACTATATGTATGTCCTGCTTCTTACAATTTCGTAAGGTACATGCGCTTTTCTTGTGTTTTGTCCTGGTTCAGTATATACTAAAACACAAAACAGGTAAAATCAATGGCAGGAGGTTGGGTCCATGGAAAAGCTGCTTTTACTGGAAGATGACATCGGTCTGGTGGACGGACTTATGTATACGCTTGAAAAAGAAGGATATCTGCTCCGGGTAGCCCGGACGGTAAAAGAAGCAAGGGAACAGCTTAAGAACGGCGAGCCGTATGCGCTTCTTATTCTGGACGTGTCTTTGCCGGACGGGTCCGGTTTTGACGTCTGCAAAGAAGTCCGCGCGTCAGGGAACCAGACGCCGATCCTTTTCCTTACGGCGGCAGATGAAGAAACTCATGTGATTCGCGGACTGGATCTGGGAGGTGACGATTATTTATCCAAACCTTTCCGGCTAGGAGAACTGTGTTCCAGAATCCGGGCGCTGATCAGGAGGAGCCATATCAGGAACCTGTCGGAAGAAACGGATGTTTTAAGTTCCGGACCTTTGAAAATCTGCCTGACAGAAAGCAAAGTCTTAAAAGACGGCGTATCTTTGGCACTGACAGCCATGGAATACCGCCTGCTGTGTCTGCTGATCAGACATCAGGGACAGATTCTTACAAGAGAACAAATTTTAGATGCTTTGTGGGACGGAAGCGGGAACTATGTGGACGATAATACGCTGTCTGTCCATATCCGAAGGCTCAGAGAAAAGATTGAAGAAAATCCTTCTCATCCTGTCCGGCTTTTGACGGTCAGGGGATTTGGCTACCAGTGGAAAGGAGAGGGGCGTACACCATGAGTTTTTTACAGGAAAAACAGAACCGGCAGTATCTGACATTTCTTGCATGTCTTGCCACAGGCATGCTTATTTTTACGCTGTTTTCCGGATATGCAAAGCTGACATGCCTGAACCGGATTCTCTTTCGCAGGGAGCAGCAATTAGCCAGCGCCCTTTTGGAAGAGGGAATTTCGGAAAAAACACTGGCGTCTGCCTATGCCAGAGAAACGATAACGAAAGACGGTGTTCTGTTCCTGGAAAAGATCGGGCACAGTCAGGAAAGCCCTGTCCGGTATTTTTCTTATATCCGAAATCATGCGTCTGCAATCCTGCTGCCGGATTTTGCCGGCGTGCTTCTTTGGTCCGTCCTGCTTTTGGCAGGCGCTTTTTTATCCATGCGGCGGCGGGAGGCTCTGTATCTGAAAGCCGCCTGTATGGTGGAACGGTACGCGGAAGGGGATTTTTCTGTCCACCTTCCCTGGAACCAGTCGGGAACGCTTTATCGCCTGTTTTCCTCTATTGATCAGCTTGCCAAAGCATTGCAGGCCAAGTGCGAGACAGAGCATGCGTCCGCGGAATTTTTAAAGAATACCCTGTCCGATATTTCCCATCAGTTAAAAACACCGCTGGCCGCGCTGCATATGTACGCGGAGATCATTGCTGCCGAACCGGACAATCGGGATGTTGTCATAAGATTTTCAGAAAAATCCATGCAGTCTTTGATCCGCATGGAAGAACTGGTACAGAATCTTCTGAAAATCACGCGCCTGGACGCCGGGAGCATCTGTTTTGAAAAAAGGGAACTGCCTGTGGAGGAAGTGGTACAAAGGGCAGTGGAGGATCTGCGGCTAAGAGCGGTCCGGGAGAAAAAGCAGATCGTGTTTAAGGGGGACGTAAAAGACAAAATTTTCTGCGATCCTGCCTGGACAGGCGAAGCCATCGGAAACCTTGTAAAAAACGCCCTGGACCATACGTCGGAAGGCGGAAAGATCTGTATCTGCTGGAAACATTCTTCTGTGGCGCTGAAACTGTCTGTTTCGGACGACGGGTGCGGGATCGCGCCGGAAGATATCCATCATGTGTTTAAGCGGTTTTACAGAAGCCGCCGTTCCAGTGACCGACAGGGCGCAGGGCTTGGACTTTCTCTGGCTAAAAGCATTGTAGAAGGACAGGGCGGCAGGATCTGTGTTTTCAGCGAGCCGGGGCAGGGAACGGTGTTTACGCTTTTCTTTCTTACGGAATCGTAAGCCGGATTTCACCGAAATGTAAGGTCTGTCTGGTAGGATAAAGATGTTCTTGAAAATACAAGACTACAAGGAAAGAGGTAGGAATCATGCAGATTTTACAGGTAGAAAAACTTTGCAAAGTCTACGGAACCGGCGATACGGCGGTAAAGGCTTTGCAGGATGTGACATTCTCCATGGAAAAGGGAGAGTTTGCGGCGGTGGTCGGGGAGTCAGGTTCAGGGAAAAGTACGCTTCTGAACTGTATCGGGGCTTTGGATACGCCCACATCCGGCAGGATTTGTCTGGACGGAACGGATCTGTTCGGAATGAAGGAGAATCAGAGAACTTTGTTTCGGCGCAGAAATGTGGGATTTATTTTTCAGTCCTTCCATCTGATTCAGGAACTCGACGTGGAACAGAATATGATTTTTCCGCTTTTACTGGACTACCAGAAGCCAAGGCGGGAGAAAGTGGAAGAATTACTGGAACTTTTAGGCCTGCAGGACAGGCGGCATCATCTCCCCTGTCAGTTGTCAGGCGGGCAGCAGCAAAGAGCGGCCATCGGGCGGGCGCTGATGACCCGTCCCATGCTGGTGCTGGCAGACGAACCCACAGGCAATTTAGATTCTAAAAGCAGCGAGGATGTGATGGAACTTTTAACAAAAGCATCCCGCCGTTACCAGCAGACAGTCCTGATGATCACCCACAATATGCAGTTGACTGCTTTTGCGGACCGGGTGTTTCAGGTAAAGGACGGAAGACTTACAGATATGGGAGGGATGAAGGCGTGAGAAATTATCTGGATCTGATTCCGATTCAGTCGTCCATTCACAGAAAACAAAGCCGCATGACCCGGATTTGCATCTTCTTGTCGGTATTTCTTGTGATGACGATCTTTGGGATGGCGGATATGGAGATGGTAAGCCAGAAAGTACAGGCTGTAAGAAGCGACGGAAACTGGCATGTTGTCTTTAAAAATATAAACGGCCAGCAGGCGGCTCTGATTGACGCCAGGCCGGAAGTAAAAATAACCGGATGGTATGACGTGATCAATTACGGGCTGGACAGCCACTGGCAGGTCGAAGGACAGGAGACGGTCGTCTGCGGGATGAATCAGTCTTTAATGCAGGTGCTTCCGGTGGCGCTTAAAGAAGGGAATTTTCCCGCATCCGGTGAGGATGAGGTGGTGTGTACCACAAGCGTCCAGGACCGTCTGGGGATTCAACCGGGAGATACCGTCCGGATCGAAGCGCCGGATGGACGTCTGCTTTCATTTTCGGTCAGTGGATTTGCAGAGACGACTTCCATGCTGACGGAGAAAGACGCTTTTGGTATTTTCACGGACCTGGATACGTTTCATGCATATTTTACAGACGGAATACCCACGGAAAAAGATAATGTCCTTTATGTGCAGTTTGCTCCTTTTTGCAATATCCAAAGGGCGCTTTCTACTATAAAAAGGCAGTTCGGACTTTCAGATGAACAGGTGGCAGAGAACGCCAAACTGTTAGGCCTGATGTTTCAAAGCAGTGATCCGTATCTGCTTCAGATCTATCTGGTGGCGCTGGTTCTTGCCGTACTGGTGGCTGTAGCCGGAATCCTGATGATCACGGGCAGTCTAAACAGCAGTGTAGCCCAGAGGACCGAATTTTTCGGACTGATGCGCTGTCTGGGCGCCACTCCCAGGCAGGTGATGCGTTTTGTGAGAAAAGAAGCGCTGGGGTGGTGTAAGACCGCCATACCAGCGGCGCTTCTTGCAGGAACGGCGGTTATATGGGGACTTTGTCAGCTTCTTCGCTGTTTAAGCCCGAACCTGTTTGAGGGAATGCCTCTTTTTGGAATCAGTTGGATCGGGATCGCGGCAGGGGTGGTCTTAGGGCTTGTGACTGTTCTTACGGCGGCCCACGCGCCTGCCAAAAGAGCCTCCAAAGTGACGCCTTTAAGCGCTGTTTCAGGCAATGCCGGAACTACTTATGGCGTAAAATCTTCCGCAAATACCAGATGGTTTCCCATAGAGCTGTCCCTTGGATGCCATCATGCCACAGGAAGCCTTAAGAATCTTTTTTTAATGTCCGGTTCTTTTGCTTTTGGGATTCTCCTTTTTATGTCTTTTTCGACGCTTCATGATTTTATGAACCATGCGTTTACGCCGCTTCGGCCCTGGTCGCCGGATCTGTCTGTCATAAGTCCTGACAATTCCTGCTCTGTCCCGGAAGACCTGGCGGAGCGTATCGCCGGACAATCGTCGGTCAGGCGCGTCTATGGAAGGAGATTTGCCTACGACATGGACGCCGGCGTGGGGGAACGGACGATCAAGATTCAGTTAATTTCGTATGAAAGTCATCAGCTTGTGTGGGCAGAGGATGATCTGTATTCCGGCACAGTGGACGAGATACCCAGGGGGGAGTCCGTGCTTACCGTGTTAAAAGAAGAAGATAAGATACAAACAGGAGAGCAGATTCGTATCAGGACAGAAACAGGATGGGAATCCTTGCCTGTATCCGGTGTGCTTACCACCTGTCCTTTTGACCAGGACCCGGATGTCTTTACGGTGATCTGTTCGGAAGATTTGTTTAAAAGGCTGACAGGAGAAACCGATTATACAATCCTGGATATTCAGGTAAAACGGGGAACGTCGGATCAGGAAGTAGAAAATATCCGCCGGATGGCGGGAGAAAATATCCTGTTTTCTGACAAACGTCAGGGAAATGAGGAAGTGATGGGCGCATATTATGCGTTTCTTTTATTCCTGTATGGGTTTCTTGTGGTAATCCTGATGATCTGTGCTTTTCATATTATAAACAGTATGTCCATGAGCGCATCCGCCCGGATGGGGCAGTATCAGAATATGTATGCCGTCGGCATGGATCAAAGACAGTTGATCCGGATGGTGGCGGCGGAGGCATTCTTTTATACGTTTCTGGGGATTCTTGTGGGCGGAGCTGCCGGATGCTGGTTTCACAGGCTTTTATACCAGTATCTTGTGACTTCCCGCTGGGGAGACGCCTGGCAGGTGCCGGCAGGGCCGTTTCTTGCAGCAGCTGCGACGGTGCTTCTGGCTTCTGCGCTGTCGATCCTGGGGCCCGGAAAAAGGATGGCTAAGATTGTCAGATAAGGTTGCATTTATGACAGTTTCACAATATAATAGTCTTTAGCTTCGGGCGTATTTATTATTTATATTGAAGGGAGAAATTATGTTGTGAAACGAGAAAAATTTGGTTCCCGTCTCGGGTTTATACTGGTATCCGCCGGATGTGCCATCGGGATCGGAAATGTCTGGAAGTTCCCCTACATATGCGGGGAATACGGCGGAGCCGCTTTTATATTGATCTATCTGGCTTTTCTTTTGATTCTCGGCATACCTGTGCTGGTATGCGAGTTTGCCATCGGCAGAGGCAGTAAAAAGAGTGTGGCTTTAAGCTTTGAAGAACTTTCGCCCCCGGGTACATCCTGGCCGAAACTCAAATATATCGGAATATTCGGCTGTTACCTTTTGATGATGTTCTATACCATGGTCGGCGGATGGATGATGTATTATTGCTACAGAAGCCTGACAGGAGCGTTTCGCGGGGCTTCTCCCGAGCGCATTGCGGATGCCTTTACAGGGATGCTTTCAGACCTGCCCACGATGGCGTTCTGGACGGTCCTGATCTGCATCCTGGGCTTTGCAGTCTGTATGCTGGGATTAAAATCCGGCGTGGAGCGAATCACGAAAGTCATGATGGCGGCGCTTCTTCTGATCATGGTGGTGCTGGCGCTGCACTCGGTATTTTTAGACGGCGCAGGCGCGGGCATCCGCTTTTACCTGATCCCGGATTTTCAGAAAATGGTGGAGAGCGGCATCGGAAATGTGGTGTTTGCCGCGTTAAGCCAGGCATTTTTTACGCTGTCTCTGGGTGTCGGAGCCATGCTGATCTTCGGAAGTTATCTGGACAGAGCCCACAGTCTGACAGGAGAGGCCGTCAGTATTACAGCGCTGGATACCTTCGTGGCATTGACGGCAGGATTTATCATCATCCCTGCCTGTTTTGCCTACGGGATCGAACCCGGAGCAGGGCCCAGCCTTGTATTTATTACCCTGCCGAATATCTTCTCACAGATGCCGGGGGGCTCTTTATGGAGCGCGCTTTTCTTCCTGTTTCTGACCTTTGCGGCGCTTTCCACGATCATTGCGGTATTTGAAAATATACTTGCGTTTGATATGGACCTGTTCGGATGGTCGAGAAAGAAAAGCGTACTGGTCAGCGCGGTGCTGATCATCGTACTTAGTATGCCGGCTGTGTTAGGATATAATGTATGGTCTGCGATTCAGCCGTTAGGAGAGGGCAGTACCATCATGGACTTGGAAGATTTTATTGTCTCCAACAATCTGCTTCCTCTGGGAAGCCTGGGGTATGTATTGTTTTGCACCAGTAAAAACGGATGGGGCTGGACAAACTTTATAGCAGAAGCCAACGCCGGAACGGGCCGGTCTTTCCCCACAGGTTTAAAAAATTATATGCTGTACGGGATTCCGCTTATCATTATCGTGATCTATCTGAAAGGATACTATGATAAGTTCCAGGGGGAAAGCCTGCTGGTACTCGGATGCTGGATGGCGGTGGCCGTAGTGCTTCTGGGATTTGTATTTTACTGCGCGACGGCGAAAAAAAGAGTATAAAAAACAGGGTGCCTGTTCCTGATACGGACCGGCATCCTGTTTTTATTTTTCAGATAAATACAAACTCAAAATTCCAATTTTCATAATGACTTCCTTCCTCGTGATATCTCTGTACCACTTTATCACCATACAGTAAAATTATATAGGAAAACCGTTCGGATGGCAAGAAATTTATTGTCGAATCATCGAACGAATTTTCGCTTTTTGTATTGACAAACGAATGTTCGATTGATATAATCAGATTATGTGAAAGAACGGATGTTCGCCATTATAAAGGAGTGAGTGGATATGTATGCAGAAGGAACCATGAGCAGGGAAGAGTTCAGGAAGGCAAGGCGGGAGCAGGTGATGTCGGAGCAAAGAGCCAGAAGACGTCGGATACTCTTATTTTGTGTGACGATACTGCTGGTATTCGGAGTCGGCGTATGCTTCGGAACGCTCCTTGCCAGAGCGGATGAGACGGCAGAAGATTCGGCGTATAAGTATTACACAAAGATAGAAGTGCAGAAGGGAGATACCCTGTGGGAGATCGCGGACCGTTATATGGACCGTGAACATTATGAAGGCCGAAGGGAATATATCATAGAAGTCATGAATATTAATCATATGACAACCGACCGCCTGACGGTAGGGAAAAAGCTTATTGTTCCTTATTATTCGGCAGAAGTAAAATAATCGTGAAAAAACAGGCCTCTTTTTTAAGATTTTATAAAGAATGCTTTAAGATTATTTGTCGTTTATTGTAGAACAGGGCGAAATATGTTAAAGTGAGAACAACCGAACGCTTGAACAGCGCACATATGTAAGTGCAGATGCAGATACATCTCCCCGTGTGCCGGGAAAGCTGCAGCAGAACTTAAATTAGGAGGTCACTATGAAGAATAAACTATATTACATACTTGTGGTCCTGTACTTCCTGATGTTTGGTTTTATCCTGTACATCAATGGGGTATTCACAGGGAAGATAGGGTCACTGGATAATTTGCTGATTAATGTGGGATTTTTGGTGATTATAGGTATTTTATTTCTTATATCGTTTACCGGTTTTGCCAGATTAAACCGGATGACAGGCGCGCTTATGATCGCGGAGGAAGCCATGAGGGATCAGTACCAGGAAACGCGTCAGAACCTGTGGCAGGAATACAGGAAGAAAAAAGACCTGTTTCCTGACGCCCTGCTAAATGAGCAGTTTGCGAAATATCAGAAGCGCATACAGGCGCATACCAACACAAAGGGCCAGGTGACGGAAGCCTGCCCCATAGAAGAATATATCAATGAAGATCTGTTGGACCGGGCAGGGAAGACATACTTTAACTCCGCTGTATCCGGCACGCTGACCGGACTTGGAATCTTAGGTACATTCCTCGGGTTGACCATGGGAATGAGTTCCTTTTCTGGAAATGATATATTTACCATATCGGATAATATCGCTCCGCTTCTGGAGGGCATGAAGGTGGCGTTTCATACATCGGTTTACGGAATCTTCTTTTCTTTGGTATTTACCTTTGTATACCGCAGCCTTATGTCGGATGCTTATGAAAAGCTTCAGAGCTTCCTCTCTTCGTTTCATGAGTATGCGGCTCCGACAGTCAGCAATATGGATGAGAATACAGGCGCGATGCTGATCTACCAGGCCAACATGGCTAATTCTTTGAAAAATATCATGGAACTTATGCGCGGGAATGCCATGGAGCAGACAAAATCCATGGACCGGATCGTGCAGCGTTTTATGGACCGGATGTCCGATTCCATGAGCGCCGATTTTGATAAGATCGGCAAATCTTTAAAGGAGGCGTGTGAGATACAGGTGGCCTATGCCAGGAATTTCCAGCGCCTGGAGGAAAGTACCAGGCTGCTGCTGGAATCCAGCCGTATGATGAACGATACTATGAATCTGGCGTTAGAAAGACAGCGGGAAGCAGAAGAGAAGATGTCCAAAACCTGTGACGATTTAAGCAATGAGCTGTATACGTTTCAGAAGATGAGGGATTTGCTATGAAAAGTCAGAGAAGAGAAAGAGCCGCATTTGCGGAACCGGGCTACTGGCAGTCCTATTCGGATATGATGGCGGCACTGCTTTTAATCTTTATCCTGATCATCGCCGTCACCCTTGCCATCTACAAACAAAAGAGAACGGATCTGGAAAAGGCGCAGCTTCAGCTTAATTCCACCCGGACAGAGCTGGAAGCGTCCAGAGCGGATCTGGAAACTTCCGAGGAGGAGCTTAGAAATTCTCTGAAAGAACTGGAAGAAGCTTACGCCCAGGCAACCATGACGCAGGAAGAACTGGATGCCGCTTATCTGGAGATTGACGAAGCAAGGGCTGAGCTGAATGCTACAAAAAGCGAGCTTAAAGATATTGTCGGCATACGGACAGATATCATCGGGGAACTACAGACCCGTTTTAGTAATTCGTCTATGAAAGTAGATCCCCAGACCGGCTCCATTACTTTTTCTTCGGATGTGCTGTTCCGATACAACAGCGCAACACTTACTTCGGAGAGTCAGGATACTTTAAAAGAAATTATCCCCATGTATTTAGGCGTGCTTCTCCAGGATAATTTCCGCCCATATATTGCCGAGATCATCATCGAAGGCCATACAGATACGGACGGCGGATATCAAAGTAATATGACTTTATCCTACAACCGGGCCAATTCTGTGGCGAAATTCTGTGTGGACAGTAAAAACGGGCTGTCTCAGGCGCAGATCGAATTGCTGCAAAGCCTGATGACGGTAAACGGGCGTTCTTTCAGTAACCCGATCTATAAAGCCGGCTCCGAAGAAGTGGATATGGCCGCTTCCAGGCGTGTGGAGATCAAATTCCGCCTGAAAGAGGACGAGATGATCAAAAAGATCACGGAGGTGCTGGAGCATTAAGAGAGATATCCGCGGAACCGATTCAGGCAGGCAAACAGTTCCTGTATCCGGGGTTTGGCCAGACCGCAGGGAATGTAAGAACTGCAGAACGGTTCCCATCCTTTTTTCTCCATCATATCGGATAATGTCTGAACAATCTGACGGACTGTGCGTTTTCCGTCCATAAGCTGTTCCAGCGCATACCGCAGAAGGTATGCCAGGGCAGTGGTCTGTTCGGAATCGGCAAGCTGTTCCACATACCTTAAATCTACGGTTTCTTTATCTACGGAGAAGGAATCGCGTCCCATGGTTTTTATCTTCATATGTTCATGGCGGTTGTCACTTTCGATCCGCCTTCCTGTGCGGTAATCCCGTCTGCCGCGTTCGCTGCGGTGCCAGGGAGGCAGTGTACGCTCATAAGAAGGCACGGCAAATCCGGGCGCCTGGATTCGGGGGGCAGTATGCTCTTTGCACAGTTCTTTTACATGTTCTGTAATATCGACCGGACGATAACAGTCCATCTGGAGGATCTTATCCGCAATATAGAAGAAAGCGCCGGAACTTCCTGCCACAAGGATCGTCGAGATCCCTGCCTGTTCATACAGATCTCTGGCGCGTTCCAGAAACGGTGTGATGGGTTCCTTTTCCCGGCTGATCACCTGCTGCATAAAATCGTCCCGCAGCATAAAGTTGGTAGCGGAAGTATCCTCATCGATCAGGAACAGACGGGAACCAGACTCCATATTTTCGATCACGCCGGCTGCCTGGGAAGTACTTCCGCTGGCATCCGGGGTTGAAAAAGATGCCGTATCTTTTTTATTGGGCAGATCGTTGATGAACAGGGATATATCCACATTTCGAATAGAGCGCCCGTCTTCGGCCCGCAGTTTGACCGCCGTATCGTCGGTGATGACAAATTCCCGCCCGTCCCCGGCAATATGGTTATAAACGCCGTTTTGCAGAGCTTCTAAAAGGGTGGATTTTCCATGATAGCCGCCGCCCACAATCAGGGTAATGCCCTGGGGGATTGCCATTCCGGTGATTTTTCCTTTATGGGGCAGCGTAAAAGTACGCTCCATTGAGGCAGGTGAAGTAAAAAGGACACTGTCTTTTAAAGGAAGATCCGATACGCCGCTTTTTCTGGGAAGAATCGAGCCGTTAGCCACAAAGGCGGACAGTTTTTCTTCTGTCAGAATGTTTCTGAGTGCCTCCTGATCTTCTGCCAGGAATATGGCAGCTTCCACTTTTTTTGCATCCAGCTTTCGGTAATAAAAGCTGTTTTCCACGCAGCGGGGAAGGAAATCAAAGAGAATTTTCTCCAATTCTCCCGCATTGATGGTCCGTCCAAGGGCAGGAAAACCCACATGGAAACGGGCGACGATTTTATTTTCCGAAATCTGGCAGGCGCTTCGGTCCAGCACTTCCTGACGGCATCGGGTGATGGATAAAAGGCCGCTTTTCCCTGAGCCTTTTGCTTTAAAATTGTAATCTTCAAACTGGGAGGCGAACTGTCTGGTCAGAAAGTCCTGCAAAGCAATGCGGGAGCAGTCTTTTTCATAGTACGCTGTCGGAAACCCGGCCGCTTTGTGGGGGATTTCCACATGAAGACTGGAGGGAGAGGCAAAAGGATCACCCTGGACATGATCGATGGACAGGGTAAAATTCTGATATTGATAGACTCCTGCCAGAGATTTATAAGCAGGATAGCTTTTATGATCAATGGAACGCAGCATGGTGCGCAGGTCATTGGATGATTTCATAACTGGAATAATTCTCCTTTCGGGTGTGTATTGGTACGGGTATAGTATAACAACATTTTTTTCCATTCGTCAATGGGCAGTGTTGGTCATAAAAGCAAAAAGCAATATAGATTCTCCATACAGGTTATGTTAAAATGGAGCCAGAACGCATTTGGCGGAATTTGAAAACGACAGATGCAAAATTCACACAGGAGGTACATAAAAATGGCATTGATGCATGTGGACTTTTTTTCGGATGTGCTGGGAATGTGCATGGATATGGATGTAATCCTGCCACAGCAGACAAACGGACAGATCGGTATGGAGGGGAAGGCATCTACCGGATCTTATAAGACTATGTATCTGCTTCATGGAATGAGTGATGATCAGACAGTCTGGCAGAGAAGGACTTCCATTGAGCGGTATGTGAGTAAGCTGGGAATCGCAGTGGTGATACCGACGACCCACCTTGGTTTTTATACAGACACTACCTATGGAATGCAGTACTGGACCTTTATCTCGGAGGAACTGCCCCGTATCTGCCGGGAATTTTTTCCGCGTATGTCAGACAAAAGAGAGGACACGCTGGCGGCCGGACTGTCCATGGGCGGATACGGTGCATGGAAATTAGGGCTTAGGGCCGGGGATACATTCGGTGCGGCAGCTTCTTTGTCAGGCGCCCTGGATATTGAAGAAGATGTCCGCAACCAGGCGGACGAGAAAAAGAAACATCTGTTCCGGGGTATTTTTGGCAGCATGGAAGAACTGGTCGGTTCCAATAATGACCTTTTTGCACTGGCTAAAAAGCAGGTCGCCGGAAAAAAGGAACTGCCGCGGCTCTATGCATGGTGCGGAACAGAAGATTTCCTGTATCAGGGCAACTTAAAAGCCTGGAAGCACATGAAAAAACTGGGTTATAATCTGACTTGTGAAGAATCCGCCGGAGATCATCAATGGAAGTACTGGGACGAGAAGATCCAGGACGTCCTGCGCTGGTGGCTGGGGATCGATATGGATATTACCTGAGCCGGGGTTACTCTTTCTTAGCAAAGCTGCGGCGATATTGTAGAGGAGTCATACCGGACACTCTTTTAAATATGGTAATAAAATAGTTATAGTCAAATTTCAGGAGAAGGTTATGTTAGTTACATTAAAAGAAATCTTACATATGGCGGAAGAACGAAAAATGGCAGTCGGTTCTTTTAATACACCCAGTCTGGAGAGCCTTATGGCTGTGATTCATGCCGCGGAAGAACTCAATGTACCGGTGATCGTGCAGTTTGCCCAATGTCATGAACCGTGGATTCCGCTGGCAGTGATCGGAAAAATGATGGTAGAACAGGCAAAAGCGGCGAAAGTCCCGGTGTGCGTGCATCTGGACCATGGCGAAACGCTGGAATATCTCAAAGAAGCGCTGGATCTGGGATTTACAGGCATCATGTATGATGGTTCGGTGCTGCCGTATGAAGAAAATCTGCAAAACACAAAAAAAGCAGTGGAAATGGCGGCAAAGACCGGCGCAGGCGTCGAGGCTGAACTCGGCTCTATGGGGAGAAGAGAATCAGGAGCCGGTGACAGGACCGGTGCCAAAGACGATACAAAGATCTATACAGACCCGACTCTGGCAGGGCAGTTTGTCAGAGATACTCAGGTGGACGCACTGGCCTGTTCTTTTGGGACAACACATGGCATTTATTTAGAAAAACCACAGTTGGATTTTGACGTGGTTAAAAAAGTGCGGGAACAGACGGACAAAATCCCTGTCGTTATGCACGGCGGTTCCGGTGTCAGCAGAGAGGATTTTCATGCAGCGGTCAAATCGGGGGTCAGAAAAGTAAATTATTTTACCTATATGGATAAAAGCGGCGGCCAGGCGGCGGCAGAGTACCTGCATACGCTGAAAACAGGCGAACCGATTTTCTTTTCATCGCTGATTCAGGAAGCTGAAAAAGCCATGAAAGAAAATGTAAAAGAAGCTATGAAGATATTTGCCATGATGGATTGACCTAAGAAGGAGAGTGGTTGCATATGAGGAAAAAAATGACATTCGCGCTGGCATTCTGCAACAGAGGATTTATGCCGGGAGAACTGATTTACGGAGCAAGAGAGGATATGATCAAAGCGGTGACAGACGCAGGATACGACTATATTGCCATGAACGCAGAACTGACCCGTTTTGGCGGCATTGAAACCAGGGATGAGGGACTGCTTTATGCAAAATGGTTAAGAGAACATGAAGGGCAGTATGACGGAGTGATCTTTTCCATGCCGATCTTTGCTGACGAAAACGGAGCAATCACAGCACTTCAGGATGCAGGAGTTCCCATTCTGATGCAGGCATATCCGGACGAGATTGGTAAAATGGATTTTGCGCACAGAAGAGACGCATTCTGCGGGAAATTTTCGGTCACGGATGTATTTACCCAGTATCAGGTGCCCTTTACCGTATTGAAGCCTCATGTGGTTCACCCATTGTCTGAAAAATTTCAGGAAAATCTGAGAGATTTTGCCGCCATATGCCGTGTTGTAAATGGAATGAAGCGCTGTAATATCGGCTGTATCGGCGCCAGAACCACAGCTTTTAAGACGGTTCGTTTTGATGAGATCGCCATGCAAAAATACGGGATCAATGTGGAATCTTTCGACCTGTCCGAACTTATCTTTAAAGTAGGAAAACTGTCAGATAACGACGAAAAAGTACTGGCGAAAAAAACAGCGTTAGAAGCGTATTCTGATTTTACGGCTGTGCCGAAAGAAAAGAAAAATATACTGTCAAAAATATCGGTAGTAATCGATGAATATATCTGCACTTACCATCTGGACGCGCTTGCGCTTCGGTGCTGGAATGAGATGGAAGAGATCCTGCGTGTCTGTCCCTGTGTGCTTCTGTCTGAATTAAACGACCGGGGCATTACCGCTTCCTGTGAGATTGACCTGTGTTCTGCCATCACCATGCGGGCCATGGCGCTGGCCAGCGAGACGCCCACCACAGTGCTTGACTGGAACAACAATTATGGCGATCAGGAAAATAAGGTGATTCTGTTCCATTGCGGACCGGTGCCGACTTCCCTTATGACCGACAAAGGGAAAGTGACCAGCCATAAAATGTTTGATAAGACCGACGCAGGGAGCGGATGCGGAACCTGTGAAGGGCGCATGAAAGCGGGGGATATCACAATCTCCAACTGCCAGACCAAAGACGGTAAGATGATCGTATACGCCTCAGAAGCAAAGTTTACGGATGACCCCATTGAAGAAAGTTATTTTGGATGTGCGGCGGTCTGTGAATTACCGGATATGGAAGATAAAATGATCCGCCTGGCAAGAGGCGGGTTTAAACATCATACTTCAGTAGGCGTCGGACATATGAAGGAAATATTAAAAGAAGCATTTACCACTTATCTGGGGTATGAATGGGTGGATATCGATGGATAAGAGGAAAATAGCAGGGCTTGATATTGGAACTACCGGATGTAAATGTACCGTATTTGATGAAACAGGTACTGATCTGGGCAATGCATATGCGGAGTATCCGGTTAAAAGAACCATAAGCGGTCATGAAGTGGATGTATCTTCCATTATGGACGGCGTATATAAAGTTCTTTCTGATATGGCGGAGCGGTATCCGGATATCGGCGGCATCGGAGTTACCAGTTTTGGAGAAACCTTTGTTTTGACAGACCAGGCAGGGCGGCCGTTGCATACGTCTATGCTGTATACGGACCCCCGGGGGAAAGAAGAGTGTGAAACACTTGTGCGTAAGCTGGGAGCTAAAAAGATCGCCCATATCACCGGGCTTCGGCCGCATGAGATGTACAGTATTTCCAAACTGATGTGGATGAAAGAACATCAACCGGCTATTTATAAGGAAGCCGCCTGTATTTTTCTGATCGAGGATTATGTGGTCTATCACCTGACGGGAAAAAGACAGATCGATTATTCTCTTGCCACCAGAACCATGGCGTTTGACATTGTAACACTTAGTTGGAGCCGGGAGATTTTTGAAGCTGCCGGAATCGATATGGATAAGATGTCCCGGCCGGTGCCAACCGGGACAGATGCAGGACTGATCCTTAAAAAAGCCGTTCTTCGTACCGGGCTGTCACCGGATACACATATTATATCTGTCAGCCATGACCAGGTAGCGGCAGCGGTGGGCGCAGGCGCCTTTGATTCGTCTGTAGCAGTGGACGGGGCAGGAACTGTAGAATGTGTGACACCTGTCTATGACCGGCTTCCGGATGTAGATGTGATGTATCGCGGGTATTTTTCCATCGTTCCTTATGTAATTCCGGGGAAATATGTTGCATATGCTTTTTCTTATACAGGCGGCGCGCTGATTCAGTGGTGTACGAAGACGCTGGCAAAAAAGGAAATGGAGCTGGCCAAAGCCAGGGGGATCTCTGTGAATGAATATCTGGAAAAGTATCCTGGCCCTACGGGACTTCTGGTGCTTCCGCATTTTGCGGGAGCGGCGACTCCTTATATGGATACCGGTTCCAAAGGCGCAATTCTGGGACTTACGGCGGACACTTCGGTGGAAGAAATATATCGTGCCTGTATGGAAGGCGTTGTATATGAAATGTATCTGAATATAAAAGCGCTGGAAGGTTCCGGAAGTTGTTTTACCCGGATGCACGCCACCGGCGGCGGCGCGCGTTCCGGAGAATGGATGCAGATGAAAGCAGATATTCTGAATCTCCCGGTTACTGCGCTGGCAACTGCGGATGCGGGTACTGTCGGCTGTGCCATGCTGACCGGCATTGCCATCGGGATGTTCAAAGATCTGAAAGACGCGGCGAACCACATGGTGACAGAGACAAAGACATATAGGCCAAGACCGCAAATGCACGAAAAATATATGGAAATTTACCTGCGGTATGAAAAGCTGTATCAGGCAGTCAGACCGCTTGTATAGACTGCGTACAACAGGAGGACAATTATGAATCCTTATATAGGGCATAGCTCACAGTTAAGCGGTGTAGAAGAACACCGTCTGGTGGGCGGAAAAGGCGACGGAATGCGCCTGTATGAAATAACAAACGGAAAAGGCCTGGAATTGACGGTCACACCGGACCGTAATGGGGATATCAGCCGGCTGCGCTGCGGTGGTATAAATCTGAGTTATCTGTCTCCCTGCGGCTATGTGGCTCCGGCATATTATGATAAAACCGGATCTAACTGGTTAAATTCCTTTACGGCAGGTTTCCTGACCACCTGCGGACTGCAGGCAGTAGGAAGCCCCTGTATCGATGAGGGAGAAGAACTTCCTCTTCATGGATCTGTCGCTAATCTTCCCTGTGAATACAGTTATTGGGAGGAAACAGAAGATGCGGTCTGTCTTTATACGCAGACCAAAGACGAAGTAATATTTGGCCGTAAGCTGACTTTAAAACGCACCATAATTATCTCAAAAAAAGAAAACAGTTTTGCGATTACAGATGAGATCCAGAATACAGGAGATCAGACGGAACCTGTGGAGATCCTTTACCATATGAATATGGGATATCCTCTGCTGGATGAAGACAGTATACTTGTGATCCCGTCAAAAGAGGTGCTGCCCAGAGATGAGCATGCGGCAAAAGATATCGAAAACTGGATGCATATGGAGAAGCCTCAGGCAGGGTACCGGGAGAGATGTTATTATCACCGGTTTGCGGATGATAAAGGAACGGCGAAGATCTTTCAGCCCAAACTAAATACAGGGGTGGAAATCACATTTGACGCGGCGAAGCTGGACGGTTTTGTGGAATGGAAGATGATGGGCGTCCGGGACTATGTGCTGGGCCTGGAATGCGGCAACTGTTATCCGGATGGCAGAGATGTTATGAGAAGGACAGGAATGCTGAAATTTCTGAAACCGGGAGAAAAGAAAGTATACACAGTACATGTTTCAATTATAAAACATTTATAACAGTGGTGGGATACATAATATTTTTATGTAAATTAACAAAGCTCTGATGTGTATTGCATCGGAGTTTTTTGATATGGGTCGGAAGATACATTTACATAATATTTTTATGTTAATATGTAATAGCTTTAATAAATAGAAACCGCGGTTACGATCGGGGAAGGAACTTATCTTGACGCAGCAAGCGAAAAGACGTATGCTATCAGGGAAGAAATAAAAGCAGAGGTACAGACATGTTGGATAATTTTATCATTGCAGTAGAAGCAGTACTTCCGGTATTTCTACTGATTCTGCTGGGAATGGGCGCAAAGAGGCTTGCGCCGCTTACGGACACAGAATTAAAACATGTGAATAACGCCATTTTTCAGGTTATGTTCCCTTTTATGATGTTCCATAATATTTATTCGGCTGATTTTTCCGGCGTTTTGATTCCGTTTTACTTTATTTTTTGTCTGTCGATGCTTCTTTTGGTGTATTTTCTTGGCGTAGTGTTCGCGCTTATGACGGAAAAAGAGAATAAAAGCCGGGGCGCTTTCATCCAGGCAGTCTATCGGGGAAATTTTGTATTGATGGGACTTCCGGTTATGCAGAACCTGATGGGAGAGGAGGCCATGGGACTTACAACAATTATGCTGGCGGTTATCGTTCCTGTTTATAATGTACTGGCAGTCATTACGCTGGAAGTATTTCGCGGAGGGAAAGCCAGCCCGTCTCACATTCTGAGAAAAATTATAAAAAATCCCCTGATTCTTGGGGCGGCAGCCGGGATTCTGGCAGTCATCCTGAAAGCGGAAATCCCGGCTGTAGTTGTAAAACCTGTAAGTCAGGTGGCGTCAGCAGCGACTCCGTCGGCACTTCTGGTTCTGGGCGCTTCATTTCGTTTTGGCAGTGTCCGGGATCATCTAAGAAGCATTGTCTGCGGCGTTGTCGGCAAACTGATTGTAAGTCCTGCGATTGCAGTGTTGACAGGATACGCCCTTGGATTGCGGGGCATACCATTGGCTCTTTTGATTGTAATGTTTGGGGCGCCCTGCGCAGTATCCAGCTACACGATGGCGCAGCAGATGGACAGCAATGCGGAACTGGCGGCGGGATGCCTGATTTTTTCTTCTTTATTTTCCTGTGTAACGATCTGCGGGTGGATCTTTTTGATGAAACAGATGGGGGCTGTCTGACCATATATTTATTTTAAAAAGTATAGTATCGGCGTTTTGTCTCATAGACAAATAAGAAAAAATGGATTACAATAAATATTGATATCATAATAAATATAAGGAGGATGTTATGAAATACGAAATAAAAGGCGGCGTTTTTCCGGTGGTGGTATGCGAACTGGAAAGCGGAGAGAAAATGATCACCGAAAAAGGCTCCATGGTATGGATGACTCCGAACATGGAGATGCAGACAGTGGGCGGCGGAGCAGGGAAAATGTTTTCCAAAGTCCTTTCCGGCGAAAGTATGTTCCAGAATATTTATACGGCAAAAGGCGCGGGAATGATCGCATTCGGTTCCAGTTTTCCGGGGAAGATCCTGCCGCTTACTGTAGCGCCCGGACAGGAATACATCATGCAGAAAAGTGCGTTTCTGGCTTCTGAAGAAGGAGTCAAATTATCGGTTCATTTTAATAAAAAAGCCGGCGCAGGTTTCTTCGGTGGAGAAGGTTTCATCATGCAGAAATTATCCGGCTCCGGAACAGTCTTTGCCGAAGTGGACGGCGATCTGGTAGAATATGAACTGGGATCAGGACAACAGATGATCGTGGACACCGGAAATGTAATGGGATTTGAATCCAGCGTGTCCATCGACATCCAGCAGGTCAAAGGTCTGAAGAACAAACTGCTGGGCGGAGAAGGATTTTTCAATACTGTTCTCACAGGCCCGGGGAAGATATGGCTCCAGACAATGCCGATTTCCAGCGTAGCCATGTCCATCCGCCCGTATATTCCGTCGGGAAATGCGTAAAAAAACGGATTGCAATATATGGATAAAATGAAAGGCGGCGCATCAGCAGGGAGGAGCCACTATGGGAATGTTTTTAAACAGTATTGTTCCTTCGGAAAATTATAAAGAGATAGCCAGAACCAGGTTTTTTGTTGATAAAACATCACTGATTGATGAAATCATTTATTCAATGGAAAATGATGGTCGTAAATTTCTCTGTATTACCAGGCCGCGCCGTTTTGGCAAAAGTATTATGGCCAATATGCTGAGCGCCTTCTTTGGAAAAAACGGCGATGGGAGAGAGGTTTTTGGTAAACTTAAGATTTCAAAATCAGAAAATTTTGAAAAATATTTAAATAATTTTGATGTTATTTACATTGACGGCAGCGCGGTTCCCAGAGACTGCAAAAATTATAAAGAGTACATTCATTTTATTCAAAACGGAATGAATCAGGATCTGGCAGATGCCTATCCGGAATATGGCATTATTCCCGACAGCGCTGTCTGGGAATCTATGACTAAAATATTTCAGCAGACAAGGCAAAAATTTCTTTTTATCATAGACGAGTGGGATGCTGTCTTTCATATGCCGTTTATTTCAGATAAAGAAAAACAGGAATATCTCCTTTTTTTGAAAACACTGCTAAAAGACAAGGCATATATAAAACTTGTCTATATGACAGGCGTTCTTCCCATCGCCAAATATTCCAGCGGCTCAGAACTTAATATGTTCCAGGAATATGATATGGTGACAAGAGTAAAATACGGAGAATATTTTGGATTCCTGGAATCAGAAGTAGATACTCTTTTTGATATTTATCAGAGAACTACGGATAACCCGGAGATCGAAAGAGCAGATCTGGATACCTGGTATAATGGGTATTATACAAAAAAGGGTACGAGATTGTATAATCCGTGTTCTGTTGTATATGCACTGGAAGATAATGAACTGGCAAACTATTGGAACAGTTCCGGACCTTATGATGAAATTTTTTACTATATACGCAATAATATTGATGCTGTACGCGATGACCTGGCTTTAATGATTTCGGGTGAACGGATTGCGAAATAGAATTATCGGCTGTAGTTAATCTGGTGTATTTGTCCGCAAGGGATCACTACCGCGTAGAACGTGAGGATAAAGCAGGAGAAGGATATGTGGATTTTATATTTTATCCGGAGCAGACAGATGCAACCGCTTTAATCCTGGAATTAAAAGTAGACGGAACACCAGAAGAGGCGATTCAGCAGATCGTAAATAAAAAGTATGCGTTACGTTTCAAAGGCAAATTGGGCGAAAAACCCCGGTTCACAGGAAAAATACTGGCCGCAGGAATCAGTTACAGCAAAAAAACAAAAGAACATCATTGCAAAGTGATAACGCTTTCATAAAAAATTTTGGCAACAACAAATCAGATGCAAGAACCCCGGACAGTATTCCGAGGTTCTTGTCAAGTGTGTAAATGCATACAACGCGTCGTAAAACTGCCATTTTGCGACGCGTTGTAGAGCGCTCTTATTGCACAGAATAAGGAGGTTTTCCTATGTCTTTATCCTATCACGAACAGATGGATTTGAAGAATATACAGAAAATACGCGAACTTTTGAAAGAACTTCCGGAGTTTGCGTCTTATTTTTTCCGCGCCATGGAGATAAAAAAGGCTACCAATACACGAAGAAATTATGCATATGATCTGAGTACTTTTTTTTATTTTCTTAAATCCGAAAATCCTTATTTCAGAGATAAAGAAATCCGCACACTTCCGGTCTCGATTCTGGATGATATCCGGCCTGTGGATATTGAGGAATACCTCTCTTTCCTTACCTATTATGTAAAAGACGGACAGGTCTATATCAATCATGAAGAAGGCAAGGCAAGAAAGCTTGCCACTTTAAATACCTTTTTTGCTTATTATCAGAAAAAAGAGATGATCGAGAGAAATGCTCCCTCTTTTGTGGATGTGCCAAAGATAAAAGAAAAAAACATTATCCGCATGGATGCCAATGAGGTGGCGCAGTTAATCGACAATATAGAATCCGGAGAAAAATTATCCAAAAAGCAAAAATCCTGGCATGCCAAAAACAAGCTTCGGGATCTGGCAATCGTAGTCACTCTCTTAGGAACAGGCCTGCGGGTCACAGAGCTGGTGGGGCTGGATATACAAGATGTGGATTTCGATAACGGATCTCTGCGCGTGATACGAAAAGGCGGCAATGAGGATATCGTCTATTTTGGTGAAGAAGCTGAAGAAATGCTGATAAATTATATGGATGAGCGCAAAAAAATAAAGCCCGAACCCGGACATGAAAACGCCCTTTTTATCTCTCAGAATAATACCCGGATATCGGTCCGCTCCGTGGAACGGCTGGTTAAAAAATATGCCTCTACGACTACCGCCAAAAAGATCACGCCCCATAAGCTTCGCAGTACCTACGGCACTGCCCTCTATCAGGAAACCGGGGATATCTATCTGGTGGCAGACGTGCTTGGGCATAAAAATGTCAATACGACACGGAAGCATTATGCTGCCATGAAGGAGGACAACAAACGAAAAGCAGCTCATATTGTGCATCTACGGGAAGAATGATTCCTTCATTTTATCATAATTTTTGTCTTTTCCCCGGGGAACGGCAAATATAACCTGTTCAAAGCAGCGGTGTGTGGTGGTCAGATACTCCTTAAAGATCTCTGCCACTTCTGCTGCATCCTGCCCGAAGACGCCGCACCCGAAAGCGCCCAGAATCAGGATATCGACTTCCTGTTCTTTCGCAATATCCAGCACAAACCGGATACGGGAGCGGAGCACTTCTGTATTTTCTTCTTTGGTAACCTTCTGGTAACGCCTCGCTGCCGACTTATTCGGCGCGGCGCAGGTGATGACATCGCAGGGCAAAGCAAGGCCGTCTTTAAAAAACAGCACATCCGGCGAATACAGTCCGCGGTTTTTGTATAAAGCCCGGTTTTTATTTTGTTTGTTCCATTCATAATAGGCGGTCATTTCCACCAATACATTATAAAGAAAGGATTCAAAGCACAGACTCTCTTCCTGCGCCTTGCTTCCATTTATAAACATACCGCCCGGATTCTTAAAAGAGGCAAAATTCAGGACAGCCGTTCTCTTATCCGCTCTTTTGTATTCCTTGATGGCAGATACACTGTCCAGATCAGATATCAGAATTTCTGTTGTTCTCACAAAATCTTTCTTGCTTGTAAAATTTACATCATAAAGCGTTGTGTGCTTGACGGAATCCCTGATCTGGTCTTTGTACTGCTCTTCCATCCTCTGGGTATGCGCTCTCGCCTGTTCGGCCCGCTTTTCTTTTTCTTCCCAGTTTCCTTTTTTTAATGCCATTGTTTATTCCCCTTTCTTATCTCTCCTGCTCCTGCACCAGCCGCTCCAGTTCCGAAGCGCTGTGCCTGTGTCCGTGTTTTTCGCCGCTTATATAATGATGATGCATATGACTGTGTACGACGATATGTACATGGGTCGAATGGTCGTGGGTATGAGTGAGCCTGTGGGTGTGGGTGTGGGTGTGCATATGGTCATTGATCAGGGTGTCCGCTATGACAAATGCCGTCCCGATTACCATAATAAGAAGCGCTACTGCATAACCTGCGGTCAGGGATTCTTTCAGGAGGACAAAGGATAAAAAAGCTCCGATAAACGGCGCCACTGCATAAAAAGCGCTCGTCTTGGCCGCACCCAGCGTCTTCTGCGCCCGGATATAGGTAAAGATACTAAGTCCATAGGCCACAAATCCAAGCAGCAGGGCGGGTAAAATATATTGAAATTCCGGCAGCTTTTCACCTGTCACCAGGGCGGTCAGAAAAGAGCCCGCACCTGAAAAGAATCCTTTGATTGTGACAATCTGGTGGGTACTCTTTTGGGAAATATTGCGTGTGCAGTTGTTTTCAAATCCCCAGCAGACAGCCGCGCCCAGGACAAACAAAGATCCAATGGAAAACTGAAAGCTTCCGCTTCCTTCAAAAGACAAAAGAGCGCTGGACAGTGTAATAAATCCGATGGCTGCCCACAATCGTCCGCTTATCTTCTCCTTAAAAATAACCAGCGCAATGACAGAGGTTGCCACGATCTCAAAATTGCCCAGCAGCGACGCGTTGGAAGAAGTTCCCATATGAATCCCAAGCATCAAAAGTATCGGCGCGATAATATCCAGCACTACCATACCCACCGTAAAAGGCAGATCCTTGCGGGTCAGCCTTTCTTCCGGAAGTTCTTTGCTTCTGCGGAACCAGTACATGATCCCCACGCCGATGCCCGCGCCAAGATAGAGAAATGCCGCCATAAATGTAGGTCCCACATATTCCAGAAGCAATTTGGAACAAGGGACATTAATTGCGTAAAACAACGCCGCCGCGATGGCATATGCCATTGCGGCCAGTTTTTTATCTTTCATATTCCCCCCTACCCGATCAATACCTCTTTTCCTTCAAAGGCAAATCCATATCGCCGGATTTTTTCAGAAGCAATGCCTTTTGCTTCCAGGGAAGCCGCATATTTTTTCTCTTCAATCTGCTTAAGCGCATTTTGTACGGTTTCTGTAAGGCTTGCTTCTTTGTTTGGATTTCTTACTTTAAATTCTAGGATAAACGCGGGACGACTATAGTCTTTTGGCTCCAGCATCACATCATATCTGCCAAATCCGCTCTCCCGATTAGACAGGACTATATAATGGTCAGATAAATCCACCAAAAGTCCCAGGACAAATCCATGGTAAAACCGCTCCGGCTCTGCCTCCGACGGCTGTGTACCTGTATCAAAAAAACTGAAAGTGGCAAGGGATATCCGGTTCATATACAGATTCATAGCATCCAGATCCCCTTGTAACATCGCTTTTAAAAAATCATTGTATGCGGGAGTGGATTCAGAGAACCACGCTTCGATCATACGCTCAAACATCAGGTGAACTTCCCGATTCGTCAGAACAAGCGTATACAGCTCGCGCCCCCGCTCATCCTGTGTAATTGTTTCTGCCCGCAGATAACCGCTCGCCAGCAAAAGACTCCAGACGGCACTTTCCATGCTGTCCAGTTGATCGAATATAATCTGCTCGTCAATTCGTGTACGGACAGGCTTATCCATCAGCAGGTCTTCCAGGATTTGCTTACTTTCTTTGTCGCTTTCCCGCAGCAGTTTTCCTGCCAGACTATTGCTGCTTGTATTGGCCCAGTAAGCAGCGAACTTTCCGGTACACAGATAATTCAGGATGGACCACGGATTATAAATATCCGTTTTATTTCCGAAAGTAAATCCATCATACCATGTTTTCACTTCGTTTTCTGTCTCTGACAGGCCATACTCCTGCAAAGCCTGAGAAACTTCCTGCTGTGTAAACCCAAAACAGTCTTCATATTTCACGGAAGTTGTGGTTACTACTTCCAGATTATTCAAATCTGAAAATATGGATTCTTTGCCGACTCTTGTGATACCTGTCATGACTGCCCGCTCCAGGCAGGGATTTGTCTTAAAGGTTGCGTTAAACAAATCCCGGATAAATCCCGCCATTTTTTCCCAGTAGCCATTTACATACGCTTCCTGCAAAGGTGTGTCGTATTCATCCAGCAGAATCACCACTTTTTTCCCATAATAGCGATGCAAATACTCGGACAGCTTGTGAATTGTCATTCCTGCTACTACTTCCGGCATATCCATAGATACCTGAAGATATTCTTCTTTCTCTTTTTCTGTCAGCAGATCGCCCTGAAGCAAAAAGGAATATTTTCTGTACAAATCTGTGATCAACTGACAAATACGCAGGACGGAAGTGTGATAATCTGTCCTTTTTACATTGGCAAAAGAAAGGCTGATGACTGGAACCGTACCCTGGAGCCGGCGATACGATTCTTCCTCCCATATGGACAAACCTTCAAAGAGATCGCTTCGGCCCTTATAATCCACAGACAGAAACTGTTCCAGCATACTCATATTCAGTGTCTTTCCAAAACGCCTGGGACGGGTAATCAGGGTCACTGCGTCATTATTTTCCCACCATTCTTTTATAAACGATGTTTTATCCACATAGAAAATATTTTTTGTGATCACCTGACTGAAGTCCTGATGTCCGATGCCAACGGTTCTCGCCACTTGTCCTTCCGCCTTTCCTGCTTTTTCAGTTTTGTTTCACACTGCTTTGCCTTTTACTATTATACTACAACACGCTTTCAGATGGAACATAAATTTCCTGATAAATAAATGTATATCCGTGATCGGCAGATGTAAACAATGCCATTCCTGCACTGTCCCCGCCTGCGTAGTCTCCGTCCGCACCTTGTCCGCACAGCACATACAGACAGCCATCTTCTTCGTAGGGCATCTGCGGATAATCATAGGGATTATAGAAATATCCGTCTTCCAGTGTAACACCGACTCCCTGGAAGACGGACGGATGGTAACTCATCCCGCCGTCTTCCGTCACATACAATACTGCTTCGTCTCCGCCGTTATGCATTAAAGACGCGAAACCGAAATCTTCCGTAAGAAACGTAAAGTCGATTCCCATCCCCATTTGTCCGGCAAAGGGATCTTTCTGCTGTACTTCCCAGGAAGCGCCGCTGTCAGAACTTTTTAAAAGCGCATAGGCGCGGCTGCCAAGGGCCGCGTCCACGCACACCATCCGGTAGCGTATGTCACCGTTTTCCAGAGCACATTCTTTTTCATAACTGCCGTCGTAAGACTCCATAAACAAGGTTTCCCATGCTGTGTCCTCTTCCTGTGAAGCTGTATCTGTATCTTCCTGTCGTTGATACGCTTCCTGGAGTTTTTCCTGTACGGAATCTTTGATCCTGGTCCAGGATGCGCCTTCTATCAGTTGGGATACGTCGCTGAAATTTACAGATTGTGTGTCTGCGCCGTAGAAATGTACAATGCACAGAGGGGTAAAGAGCAATTCCCGGTCTTTAAAATATCGTCTGTCTTCCCCGACAAAAAGGTACCAGTCTGCCAGATCCGCGGCGCAGGAAAGGATATCATCTCCGCCTCCGCAGTAAAGTTCCAAAAAGGCATAGTCTATTGGGGCAGATGCGTCTGTTTCCTGAATAAATGACATAGCCCGGTTCTTTGATTTCCAGAAGACATCCGCATCACTCTTCATAAGCTGCGTAAGAAAATCATTATCCAGCCAGTAGTTATTTTTCGCGGTAAAATAAAAAGGCGGCGTGCCGGGACGAATGGATTCTGCTGTATATAAAAAAGTGTCATTACCCTGATCTTCCACAAAACGGACACCGTCTCCATACTGCTTTTGCAATTTAAACAGCATGGCATCCCGGGTCCATCCGTCAAACGGTGTACGAAAGATACCGGCCACCTGCTTATATGCCGCCTGATTGGAACCGTTATAATCTGTACAGATCAAAAAACCGTCCTCAGACCATACTTCTGTCTTCCGTTCCCCTGTGTAAAGATAAATTCCCATCCGTATATAAGAAATACACAAAATCATTAAGACCGGAATCACAACCAGCAGGCGATAGACCCGGCTGCTGTCTCTTAATTTTGGCAAAAGCAGATAATACAGACCGCAGACCATCAGAAAAGGAGCGATTACCCAGATATAGAATCCCTTGACGATCTGCGCCGTGTCCCGCAACTCTAACTGATACCGGTGAAGCAGGTGTTCTCCCGTCTGCAAAAGCAGGACGGATAAGAATACGGTCAATACCGGTATCCACCTTTTTTTCATCGGTTATTCTTCTCCCTTCTGAAAGGACCACAAGCTCTTGATCTGCCCTTTCAGATCATTATAGGTCCATTTTCTTTCGCTTCGTTCTTTGCAGTTGGGATCATTGACCGAAAATCCTTTTCTGTCATAATCATAGATCATGATAAAATGTCCTCCTGCCGTAAAATCTCCTTCCCGCATAGTACAGATAATCGGATGCCCGGCTTTCAGTTCTTTTTTCATCGTGTCTTCATCCAGGGAAAGTTCGGTTCCCACAATACCATAGGAGGCCGCGCCTTCTGTCATCAGCGCCCAGGCGGTGCCGGTTCCTTCCACATAGTATCCTTGTGTCTCTGAAAAACGGGCAATCTTATCCGGTGTAGCGCCTTCGTTCTTTGTCAGGGCAAAGATCGCCATGGATAAGCAGGTCGGTCCGCAGCCGGAGATGCCGATACTGCTTTCGCCGTAAGAAGCGTATCCCCAACGCGTATCCCATTGGAGGAAAAGGGGGTATTTCTGAGATTTTTCTTTTTTAGTAAGTTCGCCGTCTGCTGTTTTGCTGCTGTCAGGATAGCCCAGGACATACTCCAACATCTCCGGGTTGTTGGCGAGCGCCGCCAGATAGACCTGGGGATAGTCCTCATAATGATCCAGGATTTCCTGGAACTCTTCATGCTCTTTTGCCATGTCTTCTAATTTTTCCCGGACTTCTTCTTCCGTGCGCTGTTTGGGAGCTTCTATCTCATAAGATTTTGTGCGTGAGAAAATTCCGGTCTGTTTCAGCGCAAACAGCAAGAGGGCAAACACCGCCACAAGAACCGCCAGGATAAGTCCCAGAACACAAAATCTTTTGATCTTCCGGTAAAGCCTGCGCTTTTTCTTCCTCCGCGCCTGTTCCCGCCTGCGCATCCGCTCCATCTCTGTCATCCTCTTCTGTCCCATCTCATTTTCATCCCTTCTTATTTATAGTTCCGCATCTTTTCCTCCCAGTATCCGTCGCCCAGACCCGTCGTCGTCTGCCTGGCGGCATCCGCCCACGAGTCTGCATACTGCTCGAAAAAGATGCTGTTATAGTTCCGCATCTTTTCCTCCCGGTATCCGTCACCCAGACCCGTCGCCGTCTGCCTGGCGGCATCCGCTGCTTAGAAGAGAGGCTGTTTTATGTATATTCCTCGTAACTCCATTTTATAGAATAACATATTTTCAATTTATATATCTGAAGTAAATCATAAAAATTCTTAAGAAAAGCTGAAAACATCCTTCAGTTTACAAAAATGTTGCAAAATAGTGGAAACATAAGTATACTACTCGTAAGTAACCTGTTATTTTGTAAAGAAAGGACACAAAAAAATGATCGGTAGGGAAAGGGAAAGAGAGCAGATCGAAAGACTATATCAAAGTGAAAAATTTGAATTTCTGGTTCTGTATGGACGCAGGAGAGTTGGAAAAACTACGCTTCTTCAGGATTTTGCCAGCAGGCATCAGGTGATTTTTTATGCAGCACAGGAAAAAAATGACAGCCTGAATCTTCAGGATTTCTCCAGGGCAGTCCAGTATTACTTTGACGGACAGTTTATTGCTCCCTTCGGTTCCTGGGAAGATGCATTTGCCTATATAACCAGTAAATCAGCAAACACAAAAACAGTCCTGGTCATTGATGAATTTCCGTTTATGGCTGGACCAAATCCTTCGATCAAAAGTATGCTGCAGCATGAAATCGACCATCAATGGAAAGACAGGAACATTTTTCTGATTTTATGCGGTTCCAGCGTAAGCTTTATGCTAAACGATATTATGGGGTATAAAAGCCCTTTATATGGGCGGGCGACAGCTTCCATGGAGCTGCTCCCCTTCGATTATCTGGACAGCGCGAAATTTTTTCCCGACTACACAGCGGAGGAAAAACTGACCGCGTATGGTATACTGGGCGGCGTACCCAGATATCTGTGTGCGTTTTCTTCCAAATATACAATCGAAGAGAACATAGAGCAGGAGATTCTGTCAAACGGCGCATTTTTAAACGATGAGCCGATGATGCTTTTAAAGTCAGAACTAAGAGAGCCGAATGTCTACAACAGTATTCTGGAAGCCATTGCAAAGGGGTGTAATAAGGTAGCTGAAATCGCGGACTGTATTCATGAAGATAAAAGCAAATGCAGCAAATATTTGCTGACATTGATCACAATCCGCCTGGTGGAAAAAAAGACGCCATGCGGAGAGCCGGCAGGAAGTAAAAAGACCCTGTATACATTGACGGATCATTTTTACCGTTTCTGGTATCACTATATATTTACCAATAAAAGTTATTATGAACTGCTGGGAGAAAAAGAGGCGGCCAGAGAGATCATGGAGGAAATTCCCGGGTTTATGGGAATTGCTTTTGAAGATATATGCAGACAATATCTGATCCGTCAGGCAAAGCGAAAGCGCCTTCCTTTTGTTCCCTGCGAGATTGGGCGCTGGTGGGGAAACAATCCGGCGATCAAAGCACAGGATGATGTAGATATTCTTGCGCTGAACAAAAAAAAGACCGAAGCAATCTTCTGCGAATGTAAATTTACCAACAGGCCCATGCCCATGACAGAATATGATGATCTCCTTACAGCCACAAAGGCTTTTCCGGATGAAATGAAAAAATATTTGATGTTTATCAGTAAAGGCGGTTATACGGTACCGGTGCAAAATCGTGCTAAGGAAGAGGGTGCCGTACTGCTTACAGTGGAGGATTTGTTCAGGTCATAATCCGTCAGTCCCTTCATTCAGCTGCTGTCTGCACTGCCGCCATTTTGGATAGTACTGGTCAAGAATCCCGTAAAACCTCTGATTATGCCCCCGTTCCAGCATATGCGCCAGTTCGTGGACGACTACATATTCAATGCAGTCGTCCGGAAAAGCGCCCAGCCAGACGCTGATGGAGATATTGCCGGTTCTGGGATTGCAGCTGCCCCACTGGCTTCTGGTATCCCGGATCGTTATTTTATTGCTCCTTACGCCCAGAGCGGCTTCCCATTTGCTGAACATGGGAGGAAGGACTTCTTTTAGCCGTTCCTGGTAAGCAGGAATATTCTTTATCCGCTCATTTTCCTGGACAGCCGGTTTTTCGGGAAGGTGTTCCAGTTTTTTCCGGTAATTTTCCACCCATTTCAGCATCTTTGGCTGCTCCAGTATGGCAAGAGCCGCCTGATAACTCATCTGGTAAGGAATTGAGATATGGATTATGTCCGGTTCTGCCGGTTTAATCCGCAGGTTTGTATTTTTTACTTTTTTTCTGGTAACCTGCACGGTATAACCGTGCCATATGAACGTTTTCATAAAACGGCCTCCTGCCTTTCGATTCACCGAATTTTTTTATTCAAGAAGGGAAACGATCCACCGGTCGACCGATGGAAGGCTGTGGGACTGGATCTTAAAGTTCAAAATTTTTGTTCCGCCGTACTCTCCTGTGCCTTGTACCACCACTGCCGCCATGCCTTTTCCCGCATTGTTTATATAACCAATGATCTCAAACTCGTCGGAAGAAAGCGTATATTTCCCGGCTTTGACCGTCAGCCATTTCTTATCCAGGCTGATGCCGTTTTCTGTATACTCAAATTTTTTCGGAAGACCATCCGCTTTCTTATTCAACGCAACCGAAGTGATCACTTTGTCCGCACTCAGTTCCTGATATTCACAGACAATCGGTGGATTGGCTATGTACAGGCCGTTTTGGCCGTCAGAGATCGCAGCCGTCGCCGTACCTTTTGCGTCGGTATTGGAAAAACGTACTTTGTAATCCGTATCATAGATCAATTTCTCACCGCCCACAGACAGGCTGATATCCGGATATTTACCCCGGTAATCCATACTGCCTACAAACGCTTTTCCTTTGGAAATGTCGGATGCGCCTTCTTCCGATACGATAAACGGAAAATCAAACGTACCCTTGCAGCTTCCCTTTCCGACGACGCGCATGAGATAGCTGCCGGGCGTTGTCGGGCGTTTTTTCACCAGAGAATCATCTTCCGCTTTATGATAGGTCAAAGTATAATCCGTCTTTACTTTCAGCAGGTAATCATCCAGCATGACCGCAGGCGTATACGCCGTGCCTTTGCGGTAGCTGGCGGAAGCGATCAGGCAGGACGTGTCCAGTTCAGCTTTTTCTATCTCAAATGTCTCTTTCAGCGTGCCGGGTGTTTTTCCCTCGCTAAAATTCTATATTTTACTAATGGTATCACAAAATTCCCGGCTTTTTACCCGATCAACACCGTCTTCCCCTCAAACGCGAACCCATATTTCCGGATTTTTTCTGCAGGGATTCCTTTTGCTTCCAGCGCCGCCGCATACTTTTTCTCTTCGATCTGGCGCAGCGCGTTTTGTACGGTTTCTTTCAGGTCTTTTTCTTTTCCCGGATGAAACACTTTAAATTCCAGTATATACTCATCAATCCTGGTACAGAGCGTTTTGCCTTTAAGCAAATCCTCTACTACGATCTTGGCTTCTTTGCTTCCTTCCTGGATCAGCTTTCCAACCAGGCTGTTGCTGCTGGTGTTCACCCAGTAAGCTGAAAACCTTCCGGTCTTTAAATAATTCAGGATAGACCATGGATTATAAATCTCCTTTTGATGCCCGAACACAAAGCCGTCATACCACCATTTGACTTTCGGCATCTGGTCTTCCATGGCACGCTCTTTCAGTGCCGCATGTACTTCCGCTTCTGTAAAGCCAAAGCTGTCCGCATACAGGTCAGAGGTGGAAGTGACGACTGTCAGATTGTTCAGATCTGAGAAGATGGATTCTTTACTGATCCGGGTAATCCCTGTCATGACCGCCCGCTCCAGATATGGGTTCGTCTTAAAAGTAGAATTAAAAAATCCGCGGATAAATTCCGTCAGTTCCTCCCAGTATCCATATACATAGGCTTCCTGCATGGGCGTGTCATATTCGTCCAGCAAAATAATAACCTTTTTTCCGTAATATTGATATAAATAGTTTGACATCCGCCGGACTGCTATGGACATATCCGCCCAGTCCATAACAAAAGATACATTGGCCCAGTACGCACGGTCTTCCTCGGTGAGTATATTTTCATTTTTCAGAAAATCATATTTTGAATACAAATCTGTAAGCAGCAGACCGATTTTCTTTTTTGCCTGTTCAAAAGAGACGCTTTTCACATCCGCAAAGCTTAAAGCAATTACCGGAAATGTTCCCTGTAGTTTCCGGTATTTTTCTTCCGTCCATATAGAAAGTTTTCCGAAGAGTTCTTCTCCCCGACCCGCATAGTCCACAGAAAAAAACTGCTCTGTCATGCTCATATTCAATGTTTTGCCAAAACGCCGGGGTCTGGTGATCAATGTCACGTCGTCTTCATTTTCCCACCATTCTTTGATAAAGGCTGTTTTATCAACATAAAATATGCCTTTTGTAATCACCTGTTCGAAATTCTGATGCCCGATTCCTACTACTCTTGCCATAGATATACCCTCGCTGACTTTCTATGTGTGTAGATACTATATCATATTCGCAAAGCTTCTGTAAACAAAAAACAGGGTGCGTTTCACCGCACCCTGCGAACTTACACCTGTTTCCATAAGAACTCCATAAATCCCGGCACCTGTTTTTCCCAGTCTGCCTCACAGTGGGCGCCGCCCACCTGGCAGTAGAGATCTACCGTTACCTGTTTCTGTATCAGCTTATTGGCGATCGTCCGGTTCTGCCGGAACGTAAGGCTGCTTGTATCCGTTCTGGTCACATCCGCCAGCCCCTTTGCCTCTTTTGTACCCCAGGAAAGGTAGATCCGGGTATCAGGATTTAAGGGACATTCTTCCAGATCTTTTAAGATCTGCGGCATACACGGATAGACAGAACTGGACAGGCACGCCGCCTTGGAAAAGTAATGATTGTAGCGCACCGCGCCGTACAGGGACATAAGCCCGCCCATACTGGAACCGCCGATGGCGGTACACTCCCTGAAAGGATACGTCCGGTACTCCCGGTCGATCAGCGGCTTTAATTCTTCCGTCATCCAACGGATGGTCTGATCTCCGATCCCCTCAAAACGGCTGAAGAATCCCTTTTCCACATGATAGGGCATATATTCATTCAGCCGTTCGTCACCTTCATGGCCGCATTCGATGCCCACCAGGATCAACGGCTTATTCCAATTGTCCATAAATTCTTTCAGCCCCCAGCATTTCCCATAGGTGGCGTAGGAATCATAGAACAGGTTATGCCCGTCGAAAAAATACATGACAGGATAAGAGTCCTGTCCCTCATCATAGCAATCCGGCAGATAGATATGTATCTTACGCTCTTTTTGAACCGGTGAAAATAATAGGCTGCGTTCAATGATCATACGTCTGCTCCATCCTGTCTTTTAATGAATAAACCGTTCGGTCTCTTTTAACCGTACCAGCGCCCTTGCCATGGCGGCCTGGGTCATATGGTATTCCTGAATGCTCTGTTTCTGGCGCATCCGTTCCTGAGCACGTTCCAGTGCCTCTCTGGCCCGATTGGCATCCACTTCCTCCGGCCTCTCGATCTGATCCGCCAGAAGGGTCGCCCGGTTGTTGGCAATCAGACAGAAGCCCTGACCCACGATTGCACGGTACTGCTCTCCGTTTTCTTCTATGCGAAACCGCATTTCGCCCGGACAGGTGGCCACGATCATCTCCGCATGATTCGCCATGATCTCCATCTCGCCGTCCAGCGCCGGTATGACCACCGAATAGCAGGGACCTTCATAGAATACTTTCGTACTGGTTATAATTTTTATATGAAATGTACTCATCGGCCAGAACCTTTATCCTTTCATAGACTCTGCCTTTTCGGCGACTTCTTCGATGGTGCCCACATTGAAGAAAGCGGCTTCCGGATACTGATCCATCTCGCCGTCCAGAATCGCGCGAAAGCCCCGGATGGTGTCGTTTAAAGACACATATTTTCCGGGAACGCCGGTAAAGGTCTCTGCCACAAAGAACGGCTGGGACAAAAAGCGCTGCACTTTTCTGGCCCGGTTGACCACCATTTTGTCTTCGTCGGACAATTCTTCCATACCCAGAATCGCTATGATATCCTGAAGTTCTTTATATTTTTGCAGCATCTCCTGGACACGCCTGGCCGTCTCATAATGAAGCTCTCCCACCACATCCGCTTCCAAGATACGGGAAGTGGATTCCAGCGGGTCCACCGCCGGGTAGATGCCCTGTTCCACGATTTTTCTTGAAAGCACCGTGGTGGCGTCCAGATGGGCGAATGTCGTGGCGGGCGCCGGGTCTGTCAGGTCGTCCGCTGGCACATAGACTGCCTGCACGCTTGTGACGGAGCCGTTTTTTGTGGAGGTGATGCGCTCCTGTAACTCTCCCATTTCCGTCGCCAGCGTAGGCTGATACCCCACGGCGGAGGGCATACGGCCAAGCAGGGAGGATACTTCGGAACCTGCCTGCACATAACGGAAGATGTTGTCGATAAATAAAAGCACGTCCTGGTTCATCTCATCCCGAAAATATTCTGCCATGGTAAGGCCGGTCTCGGCCACACGCATACGCGCCCCGGGTGGCTCGTTCATCTGCCCGAATACCAGAGCCGTTTTCTTTAAGACGCCTGATGCCTTCATCTCATTCCACAGATCGTTTCCTTCCCTGGAACGCTCTCCGACACCTGTAAAGATAGAATACCCGCCGTGCTCTGTGGCAATATTGCGGATCAGTTCCTGGATCAGAACCGTTTTTCCTACCCCTGCGCCGCCGAACAGGCCAATCTTGCCGCCTTTGGCATAAGGAGCCAGAAGGTCAATGACCTTGATACCCGTCTCCAGTATTTCTACTGCGGGGCTTTGCTCTTTAAAAGGCGGCGGATTTCTGTGGATACACCACAGATCCGTATCCGTGATCGCTTCCCCATCATCAATGGGCTGGCCTAATACATTAAAAAGTCTTCCTAAAGTCTTCTCCCCCACCGGCACCTGAATACCCGCTCCGGTCTGCTCCACTTCCATATCCCTGCAGAGGCCTTCGCTGGCGGACAGTATGATACAGCGTACCACACGGCCGCCTAAATGCTTCGCGACTTCCATCACGCATTTTTTTCCGTGGTTATCCACGGTCAGCGCGTCTTTTATATGAGGAAGACTGCCCTTTTCAAATAATACGTCAATCACAGGTCCTGAAACCTGTATGATCTTTCCTTTTTCCATTTTGCACCTCGTATCAGAGTGATAATCGTCTTAGCCTGAACCAAGATGGAAAGAAGAAGAATTGAGATAATGCACCTGGCTGTTGTTGCCTTTTTTCTTCTTCTGCGCCCTGGTACCGCTGCAGACTTCCGTAATCTCCTGTGTGATCGCCGCCTGTCTTGCCCGGTTATACTGGATTCTCAGATCCCGCAGCAGTTCTTCCGCGTTGTTGGTGGCCGATTCCATAGCCGTCATCCTGGCGTACTGTTCGCTGCAGAAGGATTCCACTAAAGCGCCGTAAATAAAACCTGTGACATAGTTGGGAACGATCGTATCCAGCGCTTCTTCAGGAGACGGAGCCAGGGAGAAATATTCCTGGCGGACGTCCAACGGAATATCCACGTCTGCAAAGCGCACCAGCGGGAGAATCATCTTGTCCTCCAGCACGCTTACAATACTGGACTCCATGCGGGTGAAGATAACATGCAGTTCATCAAATTCCCCGCTTTTATATTTTTCCAGCAGTCTTCCCGCGATCCAGCGGGCGCGGTTAAAAGTAGGATTCTGGGCCGTATACAGGAAATTCTCTTCCAGCGGAATATTTTGTTTGATAAAATACTGCCGTCCCAGCTCCCCCACCACAAAAAGTTTCACGTCATGATCCGTATGATCAATAAACTGCCGGGCGGTTTTCAGGATATTGTGGTTAAAAGCACCTGCCAGTCCTTTGTCGCCGCTCATAACCAGAAGACCGATCTTTGTGCGTTTCACATCTGGTTTTTCTATAAAAATGTGTTCCATATCCGGCAGATGCCGAAGAATCTGACTGATCACATTCTGCAGCGTATAAAAATACGGCTCGGTATCTTCCAGTTTCTTCTTCGCCTGCTTCATCTTTGTGGATGAGATCAGGTACATGGCGTTGGTGATCTTCTGAGTGTCCTGGATACTTTTAATGTGGTTCAGGATTTCACGCGGGCTGGCCATCTGGCTTCACCACCTGACTTTTATATTCTTGCACAGCTTCTGCAATCCTCTGGGCCAGGCTGTCGGAAAGCATATGCATCTGTTCAATCTCGTCTACGATTCCGGGATAATGCTGCTCTACATAAACAAGCATGCCTTTTTGGAATTCCTTGATCTTCTCCACCGGGATGTCAAGCAGCAGCTTCTGATTGGCAGCGGACAGCGTAATGACCTGTTCGTGGAGGGAAAGCGGCTTGCATAAGGGCTGCTTTAACAGTTCCATCAGTCCTCTTCCGTATAAAAGCTGTTGTTTGGTCGCCTCATCCAGATCCGAACTGAACTGGGTAAATACCTCGGTCTCCCGATACTGTGCCAGATCGATTCGGATGCTTCCCGCCGCTTTTTTCATGGCCTTTGTCTGGGCCGCTCCGCCGACACGGGACACGGAAAGACCCACGTTGACCGCGGGACGCATACCGGAAAAGAACAGATCGCTTTCCAGAAAGATCTGCCCGTCAGTGATGGAGATGACATTGGTCGGGATATACGCCGACACATCTCCCGCCTGGGTTTCCACGATGGGAAGCGCCGTAATGGAGCCGCCTCCCAGCTCGTCTTTTAATCGGCTGGAACGCTCCAGCAGGCGGGAATGCAGATAAAACACGTCTCCGGGGTAAGCTTCCCGTCCGGGCGAACGCTCCATCAGAAGGGAAAGCGCCCGGTATGCCACCGCGTGCTTGGACAGGTCGTCATAGACAATCAGTACGTCGTGTCCGCGGTACATAAAATATTCTGCCATGGCCGTGCCGGAGTAAGGCGCAATATACTGAAGGGACGCCGGATCGCTGGCAGTCGCCGACATGACGATCGTATAACTCATGGCGCCGTGTTTTTCCAGTGTGTTTACCAGCTTGGATACAGTAGAAGCCTTCTGTCCGATCGCCACATAGATACAGATTACATTTTTATCTTTCTGGTTCAGAATCGTATCAATGGCAATGGATGTCTTACCGGTCTGCCGGTCGCCGATGATCAGCTCCCTTTGTCCCCGTCCGATGGGAAACATGGAGTCAATGGATAAAATACCTGTTTCCAGGGGCGTACTGACGGATTTTCTGTCAAGTATGCCTGGAGCGGGCTGTTCGATGGGACGATAATCCGAAGCGGCAATGCCCTCTTTTCCGTCGATGGGCGCACCCAGGGCGTTTACTACCCGCCCGATATAGGCGTTTCCTACCGGAATACCCGCCATACGCTCTGTACGGACTGCCTTCATGCCCTCTTCGATTCCGTTGTCACTGCCAAGAAGGATACATCCGATTTCATCAATTCTTATATCCTGCACCATACCCTGAAGCCCGTTCTCGAACAGGATGACCTCGCCGTACATGGCATGTTCAATACCATAGATATAGACGATGCCGTCTCCCACCTGGCTGACGTGACCGACTTCTTTGCTTTTGATCTCCACGTCATCCAGACGTCCGTGCAAAATACTGATAATTCCTTTTTGGGACGAAATTGTATTCCTGCCGCTTACGTCCATGGAATTTAATGTATCTTCCAGTAATTTCTGTCTGCCTGCCTGGCTCCAGTCATATTCTTCATTTCCCGCCCGCAGGATAAAACCGCTTACGATTTTCGGGTTGTTTACAAGGGTGATATAGATCTCACAGTCCGGATACTGCTTTTCCAGAAAATGCTGGATACCGTCCAGTTGTTGTTTATCCGGTGCGGTTACGCATTCCAATACACAGTCCAGCACCTGATGGCTTTTATAGTCCTGCATTGTTCATCTCCCCCGCCTTTTCCAAAAACTGGTCATAAAGAGCAGAATCGTTATCTGTAGATGCCAGAGATTTTGACGCGATATCCATAATCAGAGCGCGTATCTCTTCTTCTGCCGGACCTACGATATTTTCTTTTTGAAATTCCGCTTCTCTTTTTGAATCATCTACAATTTGTTTTGCCCTTTTGCGGGCATCCTCTACGATATTGTCATAATCTATGCGGGCCTTTTCATTGGCCTGTGCCACAATTTTGGCTTTTTCTTCTTCCAGATTCGCCTGAAACGCCCTGCACTTTTCCTTTTCTGCCTGGGCTTCTTCTTTGATCGCCTGGGCTTCGTCATAGCGGGATTTGATGGACGCTTCCCGTTTACTGATGATATTGTTGATCGGCTTAAAGAGGAAAATGCGGATCAGAATATACCATATCACCAGATTGATCACGGTAAAAAGCAGGTTTATGTCTAATCGTAACATTTTTAAACTCCGCCTTTCTCTATGCCAGAAGAATGATGATGAACAGCGCGATGACGAAACCGTAGATAGCGGTTGCCTCCGCAAGGGCAGAACCCAGAAGCAGGATTTTCATGATCTTTCCTTCTGCTTCCGGCTGTCTTGCCACAGCTTCCGTTGCTTTGGATGTTGCGATACCAATACCGATTCCCGCGCCGATACCTGCCAGAACCGCGATACCTGCACCTATAGCGATTAAAGTTGACATATGATTGATTCTCCTTATTTTTACTTGATTTTTTTGATTGTTTCGCGTCGGCCTTCCCGTTCCTTCGGATGAAGACCTGGATTTATTCGATCGCTTCTTTAATAAACAGCCCTGTCAGAAACACGAAGACATAAGCCTGGATCAGACCGTCGAATATGTCAAAATACATACTGAACGGAACCGGCAGAACCCAGGGCAGGATATGTTCGATCAGTTTCATGATGACAAACGCGCCGATCACGTTGCCGAAAAGCCGCATACACAGCGACAGAGGCTTGATAAATACTTCCAGGATGTTGATCGGCGTTACGATCGCGATCGGTTCCGCAAAGCTTTTCAGCCATCCGCGGACGCCTTTTTTATGTATGCCCGCAAATTCAATCAGTATGATGCTCATAAGCGCCAGGGCGGCCGTCACATTCATGTCCTTCGTGGGCGGTTTAAAACCCAGGATACCGATCGTATTGGCAATGCCGATATAGATCAGTATTGCGGACAGATACGCTCCGTACTGTCTGCCTTCTTCGCCGATGATCCCGGTACCGATATTCTGGATACTCACGACCGCGTGTTCCAGCAAAAGCTGTCCGCGTCCCGGATTCTCGACTTTCAGGCGGCTTGTCAGTAAGATGGATGCAAGAAGGACGGCGGCCATGATGACCCATGTGACCACGACAGACTCGGATATGCCGATGCCGTGGACTGTAAAGACGGTCTCACAGGTCAGCTCTTCGATCAGCGATTCACCCAAATTACCCATAACTGCACTTCCTTTCTTCAAAAAATACGGGCTTTTTGTCGAAAAAATATAACGCCCAAAAACCCGACATTATTATACTACATAATGAAAAAAATGCAATGCGGGTTTTTAAAAATAAGGCGTTAAAATATTGCTAAATCGGACGCGAATATTTGTTTGCTTTTTTTTGGCATACATGATATAATAAAGAAACGAATGTTCGAGAAACTTACATCAGCACTTGATTAGGAGGATTATTTCATGGCATATGGAAAAATATCAGCGAAGCAGCAGGAAATTCTGGATTTTATCAAGTCGGAAATCTTAAGTAAAGGATATCCGCCCGCTGTGCGCGACATCTGTGAGGCGGTTCATTTAAAATCCACTTCTTCCGTCCACTCTCATCTTGAAACGCTGGAGCGAAACGGCTACATCCGCAGAGATCCGACCAAGCCCCGGGCGATCGAGATTATGGATGAGAATTTCTACATGCTGCGCAGAGAGATAAGCAACGTTCCCCTGATAGGCACGGTAGCTGCCGGGCAGCCGATCCTTGCCGCGGAAAATGTCGAGTCCTACTTTCCCATTCCGACCGAATATCTGCCCAACGCAGAGACTTTTATGCTGAAAGTACAGGGAGAAAGCATGGTGAATGCCGGGATTTACAACGGCGACCGTATTCTGGTACAGCAGCAGAATACCGCTGACAACGGGGACATCGTTGTGGCCCTTTTAGATGATTCGGCGACCGTTAAGACTTTTTATAAAGAAGACGGCCACTACCGTCTGCAGCCGGAAAATGATTCCATGAATCCGATTTATGCAGACGAAGTGACCATTCTTGGCAAAGTATTCGGGGTCTTCCGCTTATTCCAGTGATTCCAGATACTCTTCCAGCGTGATTCCCTGTTCTGTGATCTGTTTTGCGGCGTCTACGCCTACATATCTGAAATGCCAGGACTCATAGGAAATTTTGGTAATATCTTCTTTTCCTTCCGGATAGCGCAGGATAAATCCATACTGGCTGCAGTTCTCCTGCAGCCAACGGATCTCCTTTGTGGAGCCCTGTTTTTCGTCCAAAAACTGATAGTTCTTTGCCACGATATCCACGCACAACCCGGTGGCATGTTCGCTGCATCCTACCGGCATGGTCTCACGCACTACTTCTTCGTAGGCTTCCGAGTATGTATAACCCTGACGCACCAGGTCTGCGATATCTTCATCCAGAAGTTCCCTCTGTCTTTGCGGGCTTCGGTAGCCGGAGGCAATCCAAAAAGATAAGCCCTGCTTCTCTCCCTCCGCCAGCATATCTTTCAGAGCATCAAAAATGGAAGCGTCCACATCTACTCCATAATCCCGGTTTCTTTTCAGGTTCGGCTGATAGCTTTCGTCTAACGGATGATCTTTATTGACCAGCAGAAGGTTCTCGGCTCCGTAAGGTACACCTTCAGCTTCGGATATCTTCCGGATGGGTTCTTCCTCACTGAAAACATCTTCCGGCTCCTGTAAGTCTTCTTTTTGCTCCTTTGCGGGGGACAGGCTTTTTACAGCGAAAGAAGTAAGTTTCCAGCCCGTTACAAGAATCAGTACCACAGCCAGGCAGACGGCATATCTTTTGAGCATCTTTCTGAAAAATTTTTTCAGCGCTTTCTTTTTTGTCCGATGTCTTTTTCTTCTTATACAGTTCATCTGCGTACTCCTTTTCTTATGCTGCTTTATTTACGGTTCTTTTTATTCATTCAACAGATCGATCTTATTCACCACTTCCTGGAATCCTGTGACAAGGCCTCTGTATTTGACGGTATCCAGGCTCTCCGCTTCAAGCTGTTCCATATATAAAGGTTCCATATCAAAATACAGGATCAGCAGGCCCAGTTTTTCATACAGAGTTTCCGGCCCGATAAACTCGCAGGAATCCGCCCCGTAGTACGCCATACAGCCGGCAGAGAACCAGTCTCTTAAATAGGAAAGTGTGCTATAGTAGCCTTTAGCTGTTTTCTCATACATTTCTGCCTCTTCTTCCATTTTCCATGCTTCTGTCATGACAGCAATCCGCCCTTCTGTATGCTCGTTGTAGATTTTCGCATAGTAAATCTGGCAGGAAATCGCATCCACCAGAAATTGATAGTCAAACATATCATCATCCGAGAAACACAGATACCAGAAGTTCAGAAGCTCTTTTTTATTTGGATTTTCATCCGATTCATAAGTCAGGCTGTAATATCGGGCGGATTTTATACAATTAATCCAGGCTTTTGCCGGAAGGGTACTCTGATCCTGATAAGTGGTTCCTGTTTCCGTATCCGTATAGGAACTGTAATCCCAATCATAATAGATATTGTCAAGCTCCGGAAGAACTCCCTGTTCAGACGCCATTAATGCCTGGTCGTACAGGTTGTTAAGCAGTTCTCTGCTTACCTGTATGGGATTCTCTATGGACGATATCTTTACCAGATTCCCTCCGTCTGCTTCCAGTTTGCCAAATGCATGTACGTTATCCTGCACGCTTCCGGAACCGGGCTCTAAAAAAGAAAATCCGTCCCTTTCGGATATCTCCGCATGATTTAAAGTCCGAAGATCCAGGCTCCGGCTGACATATCTGGGCAAAAAGATCACGCCTGCCGCCAAAAGAACGGTGCCTGTGAGACAGATCCAGAAAAAATGATTTTTATCGTTCACGCTTTGTCCTCCCTGTCTTCTTTTTTGCCAAACCGCAGGGCAACAGCAGTCCCTCTTCCGGGAGCGCTGAATATTTTCCATCGGATTTTATGGACAGCCAGAATCCTGCTTATAAGCGTCATGCCAAGGCCTGCGCCGCCTTCTTTTCTGGCACGGGATTTGTCAACCATATAAAATGCTTCAGTGATGCGGGATACATCCTGCTGTTCCATACCGCATCCGTTGTCGATCACGCAGAAAAGGTACTGCTCCCCATACTGCTTTCCCCTGATCTGAATTACGTCCCCTGGTTCTACGGCTTTTGCCGCGTTATCCAGAAGGTTGGTAAATACGGAGATTAAAAGATCCTTCTCCCCCTGCACCAGCGTTTCTTCATAGTCCTTATTTAAAAGGATCAGTTTTTCCCGCCTTTTGATTTCCGTAATCTGTACCGCTTCCTCCACCAGCTTCGTCAGCGAAAGGGGACGAAAGGCGTAATCCTGCCTGTCTGTCACAATCAGTTCCAGAAGTTTAAAGGACAGGCTTTCCAGCCGCTTCCCCTGATGAAAAATATAATTGACGGCTTCTAACATCTCCTCTTTGGTACATTCCACCGTACGGAGCATATCCGCATATCCGATGATGGAAGTCAGGGGCGTTTTCAGCTCGTGGGCAAACGAGGCGGTAAAATCCTCCTGGCGTCTGGCCTGCATGGCCAGCTCGTCGATCTTCTCCGAGATCGTATCCGCCATATCGTTAAAATCGTAGGCAAGCTGCGCAATCTCATCACCGCCTTTCTCTGCGGCGCGTACCTCATAATCTCCTTTTGCAAAACGCCGGGTGGTCTGGGAAAGCGATGCGATGGAGCGGGTCAGCATATGGGTAACAACAAATACAACGACTGTAACCACAACTGCCAGGATCAGCATGATCATCGTATACCAGTCATAATAATTTTCACGTTCTGTATAGACATCGGAAATATTTTTGATATTTTCCAGAAAATATTCCTGCCTGTCCACAACGGAACGGCAGGCAAATACCAGATATGTCATATCGTCTTCCCGGACCAGTTGGTATCCGCAGGGCGTATCCTGATTCAGTTGATCCAAAAGGGTATTCTGAAAAACAACCTGGCTGTAATTCTCATATAAAAGCTCACGGGAGCTGTTGTAAATTCTGTAAACAGTGCCGTTATTGGACAGATTTTCTATCACGGAGGAAGCCGTAACGGGTATGATCTCTTCGTTTCGGTAGAGCTTATCCAAAGCGTTCATATTCATTTCAAAAGAAAGCTGAAACATCCGGTTCTCCCGTTCGTTTTCCTCCAGTGCTCTTTGACAGGATTTTTCAAAAGAAAGCTGAATCATCCAGGTACCGAAAAGGCCAAACGATAAAAGCAGAAGGATCGTGAAAGAAAAATAGATCTTCCAGAAAAATTTCATGCGTATCCTCCTATATCTCCAGCCGGTAACCGATCTTATAAACGGCGCAGATACGTTTGTCCCACTTAAGTTTTTTCTTTAACCGCTGCACATGCAGGTCCACGGTGCGGCTGTCTCCTGTATACTCTTTCTCCCACACCTGTTCATAGATAACCTCCCGGTATAAAGCGATGTTGGGATTTCTGGCAAAAAAAAGCAAAAGCTCATATTCCTTCAGGGTCAGAAGGATCTGCTTTCCTTCCTGCAATACAGTCCGGGAGGTCAGGTCAATTTCTACGTCCAGAATCCGGATGATTTTTCCGATCTTATTGTAGCGGCGAAGAACCGTCTCCACCCGGGCCAGCAGTTCCACGATTTCAAAGGGTTTGCATATATAATCTTCGGCGCCCATGCGAAGTCCGGTTACTTTATTGTCCGTGGTTCCCATGGCGGTGATAAAGATCACGGGAAGTCCCAGCGTTTTGGCATATTCCATCAGTTCATAACCGCTGATCTTAGGAAGCATAATGTCCAGAAGCAGCAGGTCATAATGCTCCTCTTCCATTAAGTTTGCCGCCTCTTCTCCGTCATACGCGCAGGTACATCCGTATCCTGCTTTCTTCAGATTCATGGAGATCAGTTTCGCGATCGGTTCCTCATCTTCTGCAATCAGTATTTTTAACATAGTACCCTGTATCCCCCTCTTTTGTTAATTTAAGGATATAATCGGTTTGCATCAAAATTGTATCTGTCTATTAGATTTTCTTTCATTAAAAAAAGTTGCATTTTTATGCGTATTATGGATTGCGGGTTTAAGCAAACAGACAGACCGCGGAAGCGGTCTGTCTGTATCTTCTTCTTAAAAATCGATTCTGTCTTCTCCCATTAAAAGCGCCGTTACGCGGGATGCGTCCACTACTTTATCAAAAGATAAGGTCATATGATACTCTGACCCGTCTTCGGAGAATCCTTCTGTCAGGGGGATCATAAGTCCTTCATCCGCCACCGTCCCGTCTTCATAGCATACATCTGTGGGATACAGCTCGGTCAACTCATCCATTTGATCCAGATGGACTCCTTTGCCTGCCTCCATGGTGCGGACATCTTCGCCATTGTAGACGATTGTCATAGAAAGAGGCGTCAGCTCCACCGACTGCACATTCACGGTATAACCGCCAAGCTGGTATGCTTTTCCAAGGCTGTGGGCGACGGCGTCGGACGCGTGGACATCCAGGGCAAAATCCCAGTTGCCGGACACCAGCACCTCTCCTTCGCCTGCTTTCTGGGCCGGTTCCCCTCTAAGAGCCGTGAAATGCAGTTCCATTTTCAGGTTATCCTCAGACTGCTCGTTTTTGATTCCATAGATTTCAAAGTACCGGCGGTTGGATACCTCCTGATCTTTCTCGGATATGAAATGCCATCCCATGCCGCTGAAGATATCTTCTTTCCCTCCCAGGTCCATGGTGTAATCCATACTGTAATCTGCAGTAATCTCCATGGAAGGATCTTCCGCCTCCACCTCAAACAGGGCGTAGAACCGGTTCTTGTCCTGGACGGTCTGGATCGCCGTGATCGTAATACCCTGATCGGATACGCTCTGGGATACCTCCTGCGCCATCCGGTTCTGTGTCAGTTCCTTCTGCGTCTCTTCGTCGGACTGAAAGACTTCTTCCGCCCGCTCATTCCATTGAAAGAGTCCTGCCGCTGCCGCGGTCGTCCCAACCAGCGCAACCAGTGCAGCTGCCAGTACAATCCATCTTTTTCTCGGTGCTTTTTTCATCTTCTTTACCTCCTGCCCATCCAGTACAGACAGGGTATCAAGTACAGACCGGTGCACCCGGTCAGGCACTTCGGGAAATTCCTGGTCCCAGTTGATATGTTTCATAAGCCATATTCCCCCTTTAATTTTTCTTTCATAAGGTTTCTTGCCCGGTGAAGCCTGACTTTTACCGCGCTGTCTGACAGCTTTAAGATCTGTCCTGTCTCTTTAACAGAATATCCTTCCACATAATGCAGGACAAAAGGTATCCGATACAGTTCCGGCAGTTCATTCACCGCCAGATATACTTCAGAATATCCCTCAAAACTGCTGCAGGTCTGCTCTTCCATATAATCTTCGTAGGGAACCTGTATCTTCCGACTGCGGACAATCTGATAGCTTTCATTGATCAGAATCCTGGTCAGCCATGTCTTAAAAAACGCCTCGTTCTTTAAAGTATTTAATTTGCTGTACGCCTGAAGGATTGCGTTTTGCATGGCGTCTGCGCAGTCTTCGTCATCCCTTAAGATGGACTTTGCGATATGGTACAGGCTTTTCTCCGCCTTTAATACCTCTGCTGTAAATTCTTTCCTGGTCATTGTTTTGTTCTCCTGTCGGTTCCGGAACCTTCATGGGTTTTACAATAGTTAGACGCAGCAGGAGGGGGAAAGGTTACAGGCTTTTTAGAAATTATAAAATCTTATACAGGTTCTACAGGCTTAAGCTTTCTTCACTTTGCGCCATGTAGGTTTCCAGGCGCTTTGCCAGAGGCTGATGTCCGGGAAGCATAAGGGCCGGGTCGCTGTCCAAAAGACCGGCCGCCGCCTCGCTGGCCTGTTGTAAGACGGCCGCGTCCTGGAAGATATCTCCTAGTTTAAACTCCAGGATTCCGCTCTGGCGGATGCCGAACAGATCTCCGGGGCCGCGAAGTTTCAGATCTTCGCTGGCGATATGAAAGCCGTCGTTGGAAGTATTCAGCACTTCCAGGCGCTTTTTCGTCTCTTTTCCCTTGCTTCCGCTCATAAAGATACAATAGGACTGGTCCTTTCCGCGCCCCACGCGTCCCCGAAGCTGGTGAAGCTGGGCCAGACCGAACCGCTCCGCGTTTTCCACCATCATGACTGTGGCATTCGGCACATTGATTCCCACCTCGATGACTGTGGTGGACACCAGGATCTGAATCTGCCCCCGGGCGAACTGCTCCATAATTTCATTCTTTTCTTTTGGTTTCATCTTGCCGTGGAGGCAGGCGACCTTAAACCGGGGCAGTATTTTTTGCAGCTTCCCGGCATAATCCGTGACATTTTCCAGCTCCAGCATATCGTTTTCTTCCACCATGGGACAGATGATATAAATCTGATGCCCCGCGTCTGCTTCTTTTTCCATAAAACGGTAGGCGCTCGGACGATAGGATTCGTCCACCACACAGTTTTTAATCGGCAGGCGGTTCGCCGGAAGCTCATCCACCACAGAAATATCCAGATCCCCATAGACAATGATCGCCAGCGTGCGGGGAATCGGCGTGGCGCTCATAACCAGCACATGGGGATGACGTCCTTTACCGGAAAGTGATTCCCTCTGGCGGACGCCAAAGCGGTGCTGTTCGTCGGTCACTACCAGACCCAGGTTCTGATAGTGTACTTTTTCCTGGATCAGCGCATGGGTTCCTATGACGATCTGCGCTTCCCCGCTCTCAATCCTGGCATATGCCTCTCTTTTTTCCTTTGCCGTCATGGAACCGGTCAGAAGAACCGGCCGAAGCAGGATATGATGTGTTTCCAGCAGTTCTTTTATGGATTCAAAATGCTGTTTCGCCAGCACTTCTGTCGGCACCATCAGCGCACCCTGGTATCCGCTGCATCCTGCCATAACCAGGGCAAGGACCGCCAGGATGGTCTTGCCGGAACCCACGTCTCCCTGCACCAGCCGGCTCATGATATGCGTGCCTGAAAGATCTGACCGTATTTGTTCCCAGACTTTTTTCTGGGCGCCGGTCAGTTCGTAGGGCAGGGACGCCATCAGGCGCATGGCTTCTGCATCGTCTTTCATGGGCGCTTCGTTTTTTAAAGTAACCTGGCTTTCTTTCAGCTTACGGATTCCCAGGATAAACAGTAAAAATTCATCAAATACCAGCCGGCTCCGGGCTTTCCGCATCTTTTCTTCACAGTCGGGAAAATGTACCTGGCAGATCGCCTCCCATTCACCTTCCAGACCGTAACGCTGAAGGATATCCTCAGGAAGGTATTCCGGAATCAGCATTGTATTTCCCTCTAATACCTGTCTGACAGCTTTCGCAACCATATTTCCTGTCAGGCCTGCGGTCAGCGCGTATTTAGGCTGCATTACATGAAGCAGCTCCTCATAAGCCGCCAGCGTATAATGTTCCGGCTGGTCCATCCGGTACTGGCCGCCCCGGATATTTATGATTCCCCGGAAAATATACCGGGCCCCTCTGGGAAAATATCTCCGCAGAAAAGGCATATTAAACCAGACCGCATGGATCGTATCCTCCCCCGCCTGAAGCCGCGCGCTGAATACCTGGTATTTCTGATACCTTCGGATTTCCGATACGGACAATACATATGCCAGAACCGCGTATTTATTACCGCTTTCGATCTGCGAACACGCTGCCGGCGGATCAAAGGTGTCATACGCTCTGGGATAATATTCCAACAGATCTTTCACTGTATATATCCCTGCTTTGGCAAAGGGTTTCGCCTTCTTTTCCCCGATACCTTTCAGTTTTGTAATTGAATCCTGAAGCTGCACGGCTTACATTCCTCCCTGATCTGTATACTTTTTGTGAAAAAGCACCCATTGTACAGAAAAACGTCTCTGTACAACAAGTGCTTTTTATTTATTCCACCGAGATTACATAATAATAGATCGGCTGTCCTCCGTTGTGTACTTCTACTTCTGTATCCGGATATTTTTCCGCGATTTTGTCCCCAAAGGCCCGGGCGTCTTCCTCGGTCACTTCCTCGCCGTAATAGACGCCTATGATCTCCGAGTCTCCATCGACCATCTCAGAGAGCATTTCCACAGCCGTGGACTGGATCGAGTTGCCTACGGCCAGGATGCCTTCGTCCCCGATCCCCATAATATCGCCCAGATGGATTTCTTTGTCGTCAATCCTCGTATCCCGCACCGCATAAGTCACCTGGCCGGTCTTTACATTCAGGATTTCGGCATTCATACGCTGCTCATTCTCCTGCGGCGACTCTTCCGGGATATAGTTGATCATGGCCGTGATCCCCTGGGGCACTGTCTTTGTGGGAATCACGATGATCTGTTTGTCTGTGGTCAACGAAGCCGCCTGGTTGGCCGCAAGGATAATATTTTTATTATTAGGAAGGATGAATATATGGTCCGCATGCACTTTGTCAATGGCTTCCAGCATATCCTCCGTGCTGGGATTCATGGTCTGTCCGCCCTCAATAAGGTAATCGACGCCCAGCCCTTTGAATATCTCTCCTATACCCTCTCCGATGGATACGGAGATAAATCCCATCGCTTTTCTTTCTTCCGCCTTCGAGGCTTCTTTTTCTTTCTGCTCCTTCGCGATGCGGGAAGCGTCTTTAATCAGTTTTTCCTCATGTTCCAGGCGCATATTGTCGATCTTCATGCGGGATAAGGATCCATAAGTCAGCGCCCTTTGGATCGCCAGGCCGGGATCGTTGGTATGCACATGTACTTTGACGATATCGTCGTCTGATACCACCACGATGGAATCTCCGATGGATTCCAGGAACGCTTTAAAATCCCGCTCGGATACTTCGTCATAGGCTTTTTCCAGCATAATGATAAATTCCGTGCAGTAACCGAACTTTATATCTGCCTCTGTCTGGGCGCTGATCCTGACAGGCGCTTCATTGCGGGCTGCCTGGAAAGAGGAATAATCGGTCTCTTTGCCGGTCAGAGCGTCATAGGCGCCTGTTAAAACTTCCACAAGTCCCTGCCCGCCGGAATCCACTACGCCGGCTTCTTTTAAGACAGGCAGCATATCCGGCGTCTTCGCCAGTACAGCCTTTGCTTCTTCCAGCACCAGCCGGCAGAACTCTTCTATATCTTCCACCGTTTCCGCCAGCTCCGCGGCCTTTAAAGCCGCTCCTTTGGCCACTGTCAGGATCGTTCCTTCTTTGGGCTTCATAACGGCCTTGTAAGCCGTCTCCACCGCCTTTTGCATGGCGTTGGCCAGGTCTATGACGTCTAACTCTTTATAATCTTTGATTCCTTTTGTAAAGCCCCGAAGAAGCTGGGAAAGGATCACGCCTGAATTGCCCCGCGCACCCCGGAGTGAACCGGAAGAGATGCTCTTTGCCAGCGTTTCCATGGTCAGCTCTTCTATATTGCTCACCTCTGCGGCAGCGGCCGTTATGGTCAATGTCATATTGGTTCCGGTATCTCCGTCAGGTACAGGAAACACGTTCAGTTCATTAATCCATTCTTGTTTGGATTCAAGATTTTTGGTGCCGCCCAGAAACATCTTCGCAACCATCCGGGCATCAATTGTCTTAATCACAATGAAGATCCTCCCTCGTTAATCTATCACTCTCACGCCTTCTACAAAGATGTCGATCTTGCCGATTTTCATGCCTGTAAACTCTTCTACCTTGTATTTGACAGAATCGATCAGGTTCTCGGAGACAACAGGAATATTGACTCCATAGGACACGATGACATGAAACGCCAGATAGATCTCGTTGTTTTCGATGGCAACTTCGATGCCCCGCTTGATGCTGTCCTTCTTCAGAAGCTTCATCAGGCCGTCCCGCATGTCCAGTGTCGCCATGCCGACGATCCCGCTGCACTCAAGAGCGACGCTCCCTGCATATACCGCAATTACATCCGCATCGATGGAAATCTGTCCAAGATCTGTATGAATTTGTCCCTGCATATGAATACCTCCCGGTTATGATACATAATTATTAACTATTATACCCGATATCCGGCAAAAATGAAATAAATTTTTGCTTTTTTATGCCGCCTCATGTCCGAGCCGCTGTCTGCATACAATACTATATAAGTAATTTCAGGCATTGGGACGGTCGTTTATGAAAAAGATTCTCGGTTTTATTATGTTCTGGATCGGTGTGGGAATCTTTATCACACTGTTTTTTCCAAAAGACAGCCTGTTTTTCAGGATCTTTTTTTCTTCTGTTTTTATTCTGTGCGGATATCTCTGCTTCTCCGGCTGTTAAATTTCTGCTGCAAAACCAGTCCTGCACTTTCCGGTCACAAAGAAAAGGGCTGCCGACTCGACAACCCTTCCATGCATCCAAATTGTACGACTGCCGATTAAGCTCTCTCAACTTTACCGGACTTCAGGCAAGAAGTACATACATACATTTTCTTTGCCCCGCCGTTTACCTTAACTTTTACGGATTTCACATTGGATCTCCACATTTTGCTGGATTTTCTATGGGAGTGGCTCACATTGTTGCCAAAGTGGACGCCCTTATCACAAACTGCACATTTAGCCATCATTGCACCTCCTTATGCATATTTGAGCCTGTACAGACTCACAACTTTTGTCATTGTATCAGAAATTTCCATAGTTTGCAAGCGAAATTTTACTTTTTTCACTCATTTTTTCACACTTCGTTTTGCGGTGTATTGTAACAATACCGCAATCCCTCCGCACACTGCCTGGGAAAGACCTGTACTCCACCAGACGCCCGGCAATCCCGCAACCGGCGGCAGCACAAGCAAAAACACAAACAAAAGCGCCGGTTCCGCATAGACAAGAATATAGGACAACAGATTATTTTCAGACGCGTAAAACCCGGATGTGGTGATTCTCGTAAATGCGAGAAAAATGACGCCGATTAAAAACATGGGAATCACCTTTCCTGTTTCGGTCAACACAGCTTCTGAAGCCCCGAACAATGCACCGATCTGAAAACGGCACAGAAACAAAACGCCTATACTAAATACCGCCAGAACTCCCGCCAGGCCATAGGCCATCCGCCGGACGCTGTAAAATTCCTGATCCTCTCCGGCTCCATAGTACCGGCTCATTAACGGCTGGCTGCCGTCGCCGACTCCCTGCAAAAACATATACACAATTGTCAGTGCATACGCAATACAGGCATAGCAGGCAACCGCCTGTTCGCCGCCGTATAAAATCAGACGGCGGTTCATAAGAACCAGCGCTATGTTTGGCGTCATGGTCAGTCCAAACGGCGCTAATCCAATCTTTACAATACGGAAAAACAAACTGCCCGCATCCGGAATATGGATGCAGAACAGGGGGATTTTTCTTATATATAAATATATGATCCCCATGACCATAGTAATACTTTCCCCAATCACAGTAGCCGCCGCCGCGCCTGTGACACCCCACTGAAAAACCCATACAAACAGGTAATCCAGCAGAATATTGGTCAGAAATCCTGCAATCATAGATACCATCGCAAAGGCGGACCCGTTTAAGTTGCGGATCAGAGGAACAACGCCTGTGGAAAAGACCTGAAATACGGCTCCGAAAACAATGATACGCAAATAGTTCCTTCCCAGAGTCAGTATGTCTCCCTCTGCGCCCAGCAGCGCAAGAATGGCATCAAGAAAAACATATGACAATGCAGTTATGACAACGCTTGCAAGGAACAGGAAAGTACCTGTCGCTCCCGCGTACAAATCCGCTTTTTTCTGATCGCCTGAAGCGCCCGCGATCGAGTAAACCACCGCGCCTCCCATGCCGATTCCCGTACCGACTGCCTGCATAAGCGCAACAACAGGGTACGCTACATTAATCGTGGAAAGCCCGGTATCCCCTATGCTGTTTCCGATGAAAAATCCGTCTATAATCGCGTATACCCCCGACAACGCGAAAGCAAGCACGGAAGGAATCACATACGAGAAAAAAGTTCTGGTTTTGCTCATATTTCATCTCCCCGCTGGAACATCAATCTTTTTTAAATGTTTCAATCATTTTTTATTATAAAGGACTTTCCTGTCTGATACAATATCTTTCTTTCGCTCCCTTATACCAGGAAGCCTACAGGTCTTTTACTTTTTGATTCTTTCAGCATATCCGGCAGCACAAAATCTTCCTCCCTGAGACAAAAATCCCCGCTGCTCTCCCCGTCCCGGCCCCCGTAAACCCTCGCCGCGTAGCCAAGGATTGCGCTTTCTGCCAGGTTTCTGCAAAAACGTCCGTTTCCCATATGGGTATGCTTTTGCGCTTCCCTGCAGAGGAACTCCACTTTCCCTTTTGCCTGCGGTGTGACGGCGAATCCTCTTTTGTGTACTTCGAGTTGGGTAATCTGCACCAGCTCATCCGCGGAGTAATCTTCAAACCGGATTCGGAAGGGCACCCGCGACCTTAACCCGGGATTCCTTGAGAAAAACGCTTCCATCTTATCCGGGTATCCGGCGAAGATCACGACCGTATCCTCCCTGTTGTTCTCCATTTCCTGCACGATCGTGTTGATCGCTTCATCTCCGAAGTCTCCCTCCTGGTTTTCCACCAGGGAATATGCCTCATCAATGAACAAAATCTTTCCTTTGGCCTTTTTAAACACCGCTTTTACCTGATCCGCCGTCTGTCCCACATATTTTGCCACCAGGTCAGCCCGTCCAACCTCTACAATTCTATGGTCGGAAATCAGCCCTGACTGATAGAAGATGCCTGCCAGTATCCTGGCAACGGTAGTCTTGGCCGTGCCGGGATTTCCGACAAATTCCATATTTAGCACTACAGGGACGGATTTTTTTCCCGTCCTGGAAAGATCCTGTTTCATTTTGGCGTAAGCCATGATCTTCCTGACCTGTTCCTTAACTCCTCTAAGGCCAACCATCTCATCCAGCATAGCGAAATAATCCGGCGCCGGCTGCTGCTCTTTTATGGAAGAGAGCCTGCTTTTGATTTCCTCTGCCGATTTACTGCCAAAATTGCGGATTTTCATGAAATCTTCATCTTTCATTTTTTGAAGCTCCGCAACCGTATTGATTCCCGCCCTTTTCAGACAGTTAAAGCTTCGCACGCTCAGATCCAACTCATCTATCAGCATATCCGATGGGATGTTTTTGTCAGGAGATGCATTCTCATATTCATTAAGAAATGCATCTTCATATGCATCGTCATCAATAAAATCGTCATCAACAAAATCCTCGTCATCGACAAAATCCTCGTCATCGACAGATTTTTTGACGCCTCCGGCCTTTACCTGTTCTTCCATCAGAACACTCAGGATTCCCGTCACTCCGCATGTAAGACATTTCGCCGGAAGCGTGCAGGACTGATCTTCCGGGAGATTCTCTTTGTTTAACTCCTTTACCGCCGTGCCGGGAAACGACAGGGAGATCATGGTCCGCATCCTGAGAGTGATCTCTCCTGGCAGACCTACGAGAATCATTCCCTGTCCGGTACTCCCATCCTGACACGCACCGGAAATAATTCGTATAAAACCTCCGGCCTTCCGGACCATCTCCAGCATTTCTTTAAAAAAATACCGGTTCCTCGAGTATGGATCATTGCTATATGTGTAGTCCCTCTCATAATTTACTTTCTCCTCTTTGATCGACGGCAGGCAGTGAAGTGCATAAACTTTTCCCCGTTCATGAATGCCGTCAAGTAACCCTGATGATATGGCGCCTGCCTCCGCAAATTCCTGGAAAATCCAGTTAAAGTCTTCCGATTCCACTTTTACACCCGGGCTTGAAAAGACAATATTCGTCCAGCGCCCCTCTTCGTCCGCGGTCAACTGCCAGCCAAGAAATTCCTTATCCGGAAACTGTTCTGCCGACCGTAAAAATTTTTCGCATATTTCGGGTGCATAGTCCCTGCTGTAACATCCGTTCATTTGCCTGATGGTCAAAACTGCAAAATTGGACAAAATATCATTTGACATAAGCTGTGCCTCGCTTTCTGTGGACTTTGTTTGTTCGATAAAGTCGCAATCCGCATCCAGACGATTCCCTGGCACGCTCGCTGTATGATACAGGTCGTGGCGATGCTTACTACCTCCCCGGTCGGCCGTCCGGCGCGTTTGCGGATGAACTTGTCAAGGAACATTTACATCGGCACAACAAAAAAACCGGTGTATTAGCATCTTTAAAAGAGCAGACTACCCCCTTAAAGAAGCTACAGGTATCTGCCTTTATACTTTTTATAAATGTTAATTACACCAGCTTGTTCATCAAGCTATATTATATTTGACAGCCTATATTCTAGCAGGCGGAAAGGTATCTGTCAATAAAAAATTTACATGTTTCAATTCCACTTTTCAATTCCACTCTCCATACAGAAAGCATCAGCCATTTCTGACTGATGCCCGTTGATACTGCTGTTCTCGAAACACAGAAAACCTATCTGCCCCTGTGCTTCTCCTTCCGCTTCTGCTGTTTCAGTTCAAACAGCCGCTCCTTTTTGGCTTCTCTCTGCTCCCTGCCGGCCTGCCTGCGCTCTGTCTTTTTCTCTTCTCTCTGCAACTTAAGCGCCTGCTGGGACTTTGTGCCTATTCCCGCCTGCATGGTCTGCTTACCGGCTTCCCTTTGTCTCCGCTTCGGATTGACCCTGCCGTCTTTTAGAGCCGTCTCAACACCCGGACTGAATCTCAGGCTGTAATAATTTTTGAGGACAAAATCCCATACCTCATAGTCCCTGGGTTCGCTCCCAAAGACTACCCGGCATACCGAGAGTTTCCCGTCCTCAATCCTCTCAAATACACCGACCCAGAACGGTCCCTCAAAAAATACCGTCAAACCTGCCTTTCTTCTGTCCATAACGAATCCCTCCTTAACTGTGTTATGAACAAAGAACGGACAACCCAGGAGGGCAGGTTACTTACCCTGATACCATCAGGACGGCCGGGCTACCTACCGGCTCTGGCACATCCAGAGGATGCACGTTGCGTTTTTATCTTTGCTTTTTCTATTTTCAACAGGATTTGTTCCCGCTAAAAATCAGCATTGAATCAATGCGTCCAAACATATTTGAGGATCTCTCAATGACTTTACTTTTCTCTCGGTAATTCGATCATCAGGACCGATACGCCCGCATAATAATGGTGAATTTACATCATACAGTTTTACATTTTCTTTCACTTTTTTATCGCTGACATTTGCGTAGCAATATTTGCATCCATTTAAGCAGGTATCATATGCGCCCACTTCTACACTTTCCAGGCACCCGCATGTTTTTCTTTGATTTTTATCCTTTTCTCCGATTATTTTACACCCCAGCAATCGTTCAATCCGCTTTTTATCTATACAGCTTCCATGTTGAATACCAATACTCTGCAAATCAATTTCTTCTGCGCAGGTTTCAACTGTCAGATTATTTTTTGATGCGATTTTTACTATGTTTTCTGCCAGGATCATCCTGTCATCCTGCGTCATTTCCTTAATTTCAAGTCCCATTGTATTACGCTGTGTTTTCGCATACAAATCGACAAAACTTATGACTGCCTTTTCCGTATAATCTGCCAGACTGCACGCGATTTCTTCAAATGCTTTTAGATGATATTCTATGGTATATTTTTTACTTAGCAGAATCGGATCATATCTCCATATTACTTTTTCTTTACCTGTTTTTCTGGACAAATCCTGAAACACAGCAATCAATTCTTTTCTTTTGTCCGGAATATTCGGTTCCATATCTTTCCCGTAGCCGGTAAGGGTAAATTGAAAATAATAGGTATATTCCTTTAAACAGTCTAATTGCTCTATCATTTTTGCCGGATTTTTAGTCCAGAATACAATACAGTCTACTACATCCGGGGACAAGTTGATCCTGCTGATTTGATGGGCATTCACAGGATTTCGTACATATAAAAATCCCTCTTTGATTCGGTTAATAAACCATTCAGAATAATAATTGGGGATATCGGTTCTTCTGCTAACACTTAATATCATGGTGAACCCTTTCCGACAAGTTCCTGTTTCTTAACTCAATCAACCTTCCTGTTACAAAATTCCGCCGACCTTTCTTTCACCGTTCAATATTCCGTATATTCGCATACAGACGCACCCCGCGTTCTCTGCCGAATTGCTTTAAAGAAGACAGATACAGGCTTTTCCTGTTCTGGGTGTGCGTGAAAATATCGATTACTTTCGGACAATCTTCCTCGAACTCCGTGCCTGCAAGCATAAGCCTTACTTTTCCTTCCAGCTCTTTCTGCCGCTCATACTCGTTATAAGCGTTTTCCAATGGAATCGGCATCATCTGGTATTTTACCTGACGGTACTGGTCATCATTGTTTCCGGACTTTAAGATGCATTCCGAAATGCTTTTTTCCAATATGATCTTACATTTCACCTCGGACACATGTTCCCAGAAATCCACAAGAGAATGAAATCCCTGATCTTTGGTCACGATAGCCGCCTTTGTGATTTGATACTTCTCAATCAGTACTCCCAGTTTTGTGGCTATATAAAAATCCAGCGCGTTCTTCCGCGCTGTGCGGAGTTTATATAAATATATTTTCATGGAAGGATGAAATAGTTTCAAAGATATCTGCTTGCGAATATTGCGCGTACATTCACTGTAAAATATATACACCACGTCTTCCGATGTCAGAAACTCATATCCTGTAAGTCCTTCATTCACGACATTTTCGTAATCAATCAAATATAACATGACAGTATATTCCTCTCTAAATATTAACTGTATGTTTATTTTACCATATTTATATTCACAGCGCAATATATTCTAAAAAATCTATAGGGTTGTTTCACGAAGGTTT
>DKVI01000081.1:0-11036 GCA_002491115.1 Lachnospiraceae bacterium UBA7182
GAAACCTTCGTGAAACAACCCTACAGGCGATCATGTAAATCTTGTAAAAAAAGTGTTCATAGCATATAATAGTAGACATGTTAATTTCTTTCCGAGGTGAACCATGGAATCAACACGGACTTATCTAAGAAAATATTTTCTTCCCTGGGCGGTGTTCTGCCTGGTGATCACGATGGCAGGAATCCTGATCCCTGTCAGAGAGATGCGCTCTCTCGGCCTGGAAGGCGCGAATCAGGCGAATCTGCGGACGCATACGGAGGAGCTGACCGAGGGCAGGCTGCTGGAATTTACACTGGATCTGCCTTCTGATACGGCGAAGGAGATCGGTTTTTTCTTTACGGTCAATCAGCATACATTTACTGCCGGCACGCTGCATCTGTCTGCCATGGACGGCGGCACTTTGCTGGAAGAGAAAGCTTTTCCGCTGAAAGACGTGACAGAAGATCAGTTCCTGTTTCTGCCCTTGGGTGAGACTGCGCGGGCGGCGGACAGGCTCACCATACATCTGTACAGTGACGCTTCGTCCATGGGCCCTTCCGTCTGGCTGAACGAGACGACGGTAACGCCCGGAAGCGCGTCCTTTGACGGCGTGCCTTTATCTAAAAGCCTGGTCTACAACCTGACCTATACCGTACAGGCGCATCATTATCAGAAACCGGTTCTGGCCGGACTGATTCTTTTGCTTGTCGGGATTGGAATATACAGTGTGGGCGGTTTTGCCCCAGGCGTAAGGAAGAGCCGGGAGGGACAGGCTTCCTGGTTCGTCATGCCTTCCATAAAAGAGATTCTGCTTCTGGGGGCGGCGGGCCTTTTGACGGCGCTTTTATTTTTTTATCTGTACGACACCCGGATCAGGATCGCCCAGAATACCACTGAGAAAGCGCCGGTACTGAAGTCCGACGGAGGGACGCTGCCGGTGGACGAGGCGCATGGGACCGTCAGCCAGATTGTAAAGCCGAAGGAGGACAGTCTGACGGGGCTTGGAGTCCTGTTTTATTTACAGGAGGGCGCTGCTCTGACAGAGGGAACCATGCATGCGAAGGTGACGGATCTGACCCTTGCAGGCGTTATGTGTGAGACGGATATCGAAGCGTCCCGGTTCATCTCGGGGGAATATATCGGGCTTCTCTTTGATAACTCTCAGACAGGCGTGCGGGATCATGTGTACCGTATAGACCTGACCTTTTCGCGTGAACTGTGGGACAGCGGCCTTGAGATGATGACCAGTACGGAAGGCCTGTGTGTCAACGCGTATCTGTATTTTAATATATTTCTGAAAAAGTTTTTCTTTTTTATGTTCCTGGGCGTGGAACTCTTTTTATGTATATTCTGGTATACGGCGTTTGTGCGAAGGGCGCCTTTGGAGCATGTGTTTCTGGTGACGATCCTTTTCTTCGGACTGATCTACAATGTGATGCTGACGCCTCAGATGGTGCCGGACGAAGCAAAACATATAGATATGGCTTACAGATACAGCAACGAGCTGCTGGGTTATGAGTCGTTAGGGGATATGAAATGCCTGATGCGTGCCGATGATGCGGCGATGGAATTTACGGCTTCTCCTTCCTTTGGAAACTACCGGAATATTTATTATGGATTATTTTCCCGTGTGCAGGACGATACCATGGTGGAGGCGCAGGTCAGCAGCAACATAGAAGGCAGTTTTCTTCTGTACGCGCCGGCGGTATTCGGGATGACGCTGGCCAGGCTGCTGGGATGGGGAACGGTTCCCATGCTTTTAGTTGCCCGTTATCTGAATCTGGTTGTATTCGCGCTTCTGGTATACTTTGGGATGAGGCGCCTGCCTTTTGGAAAGATGACATTGTTTGTGCTGGCGATATTACCGGTCAATGTGCAGCAGTGTACTTCTTTTTCTCATGACGCCATGGTACATGGAATCCTGTTTTTTTACTGCTGCCTGTGTTTACAGGTGATTTTTTCAGGAGAGCGCCTGACAGGGCAGCGGATGCTGCTTCTTTTCCTTTCGGAGTTCTTTCTTATATACTGTAAGAGCGGAAGTTATGTGCCTTTATGTCTTTTGCCTTTTTTAATCCCGTCAGACTGCTATGGGAGCCGGAGAAGAAAGACAGTGGGAACGGCGGCCCTTATGAGCATTCCGGCGCTTTTGTTCCTTATGAAATATGTACAGATGATGACCGGGATAGTGACCACGACGGCGGCTACCAGCGTGGTGAGCACCGGGAACGGGGCGGAATATCTGTCCGGTTATACGGTGGGATATTTCTTAAAAGATCCGCTGGAGCTGGTCTACATGATGGCGAATACATTTTTAGACAAGACCGGCTTTTATCTGGAATCCATGATCGGCTATAAGCTTGGCTGGGTGGAGATCGAGACATCCATGCTGGTGGTGCTGCTTTTCTGGTTTTTACTGTTTTTGTCTGTCTGTGACCGAAGTGAAGACAGGATTTACATCCGTAAAAGTCAGAGGATTATAATGCTCTTCGCCTGCCTGGGCAGTACGGGATTGATCCTTTTGGGCATGCTTCTGCAGTGGACGCCTGTGGGACATGTCTCCATAGAGGGCGTGCAGGGACGGTACTTCCTTCCGTTTATGCCTGTACTTCTGGCTGCGTGCAAGAATCGGACCGTGATCCTGAAAGGGCGTATCGACCGGGGGATTGCCGCCGCGGCCACGGCAGGACAATTGCTGACGCTGGCTTTGATGATCCGGCAGGTGACCATGGTCTAGGAAAGGAGACAACATGGATAAAAAAAGACTGGCGATCAATATGGCCGCCCAGCTTCTGGCTTTTGCGGTGAATATGGGGATCAGCTTTTTTCTGGCGCCCATCATCGAGGCACAGATTGCCAATACTTACGGTTTTATTGATCTGGCCAATAAATTTGTCCTGTATGCCCAGGTGGTGGTGTCGGCGCTGAATACCATGGCCAGCCGTTTTGTGACGATCCATATCCACAGGGATGAAAAGCAGGAGGCCAATGAGTATTTTTCTTCTGTATTTTTCGGAAACGTGATCATGGCCGGGATTTTTCTGATTCCGGCGCTGGTCATTGTGATTTTTATGGGGTCCATGCCCTTTTTAAATGTACCTGAAAATCTTTTAAAAGATGTGCAGCTTTTGTGGGCCTTTGTGTTCGGCAATTTCTTTTTAAGTATTATTACTTCTGTGTACGGCGTTTCCACTTATGCGGCCAACCGTCTGGACCTGACCTCCATCCGCACCATGTATGCGGATATATTGCGGATTTTTTTCTTATTTGTGACATTTACCGTATGGAAACCGACGCTCTGGTTCGTGGGCGCGGCCTCGCTTTTAAGCACTTCCTATATCGCTTTCTGGAACCGAAGATTTACTTATCAGCTTTTGCCGGGCATCCGGGTGCGGAGGGAATATTTCCGATGGGAGAAGGTTTGGGAATTGATCTCTCTGGGCGCCTGGAACTCTCTGACCCGGCTGGGGCAGGTGCTTTTGGACGCGGTGGATATTCTGCTGGCAGGCGCGCTGATCACAGACGGCGGCGCTTCCATGACGCTTCTGTCCCTGGCTAAAATGGTTCCCACTTCCATATCCAGCCTGATGGGAACGGTGGTGGGCGTATTTAACCCGCAGATTACCATTGCCTATGCAGAAGGCGACAAAGGCGCGCTGGTAGCGGTCATTAAAAGCTGCAACCGGATTCTGATCTTTATCATGAGCATACCGATCGGATTTCTGACTGCTTACGGACTGGATTTTTACAGGCTGTGGATGCCGGGAAAAGATCCCTGTGCTTTACAGCGGCTTTCCCTTCTGGCAGTGGGGGTTCTCTATGTGAGTATGAGTATTCAGGTGCTTTATCATGTATTTATCATCACGAAGAAAGTAAAATGGAATTCCCTGGTGATCTTTGGTTCAGGGGTGCTTTCGTCTGTCCTGTCACTGACGCTGCTTAAGACGACGGATCTGGGGGTTATAAGCTTCCCGCTTTCCAGCATGCTGGTGGGGCTTTTGCGCAATCTGATCTTTACACCCGTCTATGCGGCCCATTGCCTTGAGATCCGATGGAACCGTTTTTACAGTGATATTTTGCTTGGGGGATTTTCCATCGGGGCTGTCACGGCGCTGGGACTTCTGTACCGCATGGTCTATCCTGTCCGTTCCTGGGGGAGCCTGCTTTTGACAGGCGTGGTAGTGGGACCTGTGGCGCTTTTGGCAAACTTCTTTATCATTCTTCGCAGAGAAGAAAGAGATATGGTACTTGGCATGGTGCGCTCCAAACTTGCGTCCCATAAGTAGAAAGGAAGAGATCTGTCTATGTACAGTGTGATAATACCGGTTTATCAGGCGAAGGCAGGCCTTGGGCGCTGCGTGAGCTCATGGCTGTCCCAGACCAGAGAAGATTTTGAACTGATTCTGGTGGATGACGGCTCCACGGACGGAAGCGCCGCGCTTTGCGATGAGCTGGCGAAAACAGATGCAAGGATACAAGTGGTTCATCAGGAGAATGCAGGCGTATCGGCAGCGAGAAATGCGGGCGTAAAAAGGGCAAAGGGAGAGTTTCTCCTTTTTACCGACAGCGACGACTATGTGGCGTCGGATTATCTGGAGAAGATGGCGAGCCTGCAGGCTGATACGGACAGTGATCTGGTGCTGTGCGGTTATCATCATCTGTATGACGGCGGGGATATTCAGAAGATTCCCGGGGACGCCTGCCTATGGGCGCTTTCAGATTTTTCGGGAGATTTCCTTTCGCTTTATGGGCAGGGGTATCTGAATATGCCCTGGAATAAGCTGTACCGCAGAGAACTGGCGGGAACGTTTGATCTTTCTTTGAGCCTGGGCGAAGATTTACTTTTTAATCTTGCCTATGTAAGAAAATGCCGCCGGATCGCGGTGTTGCCCGAGGCGCTCTGCTATTATATCCAGGAGGAACAAAAAGTGACCCTTTCTTCCCGGAAAAGAGAAGACCGGCTGATGCTGGCCCGCAGGGTGTGTGATGAGACGGAACGATTTTATAAGGAAACGTGGGGGGAACCGGGCGCGCAGGATGCGTATGCCGGGATCTTTACGCGGTATATGAACGAGGTATTCGATGAATGCGAAAAGCTCCCGGCGCAAAAAGACATGTCGCTTCGGGAGAAGCTTTCGGCGATCCGGGGCTATGCCATGGATGACTGGGTGTGTAAGCGGGGGGATACGGCCATATTGACCTGTCCGGATTATAAGATTGTATGGTTCTTTTTAAAGCGTCGGATGGCCGGTATGGTATATATAGTCTGTGTGTTCCGCCGGGCAGCGGTCTTGGCGGTACACAATATAAGAAGGATAAGAAGGAAAGGACAGGCGATATGGAACCGCTGATCAGTGTTATTGTGCCGGTATATAAGGTGGAAGCGTATTTGCGCAGGTGTGTGGACAGTCTCCTTTCGCAGACGTATCAAAAGACGGAGATTATTCTGGTGGACGACGGCTCTCCGGATGGCTGTCCTGCCATCTGCGACGCTTACGCAGGAAAGGATGACAGGGTACGGGTCATCCATCAGAAAAATGCCGGGCTGTCGGGGGCCCGCAATGCGGGAATCGATGCGGCCGGGGGCGAATATCTCTCGTTTGTGGATTCGGACGATTATGTGGCGCCGGATTTTATACAGACTTTGTATGAACTTCTGACAGAGACAGACAGCGCCATCAGCCAGTGCAGGTTCGCCTATGTGCAGGGAGAGCCGTTAAAGAGAGATGACACGGCTGACAGGTCCTTTAAGATCTGCCGGGGTGCGTGCCTGATGGAACAGCTTTACGGTCCGGAGGAAGAGGCCGTTTATTTTGTGGTGGCCTGGAATAAGCTGTATAAAAGGGAATTGTTTAAGAAGATCCGTTACCCCGAAGGGAGGATTCATGAAGACGAGGCAACTACTTATAAGCTGTTCCACGAAGGGAAGAAACTGGCTTTTACAGACAGAGCCTTATATGGATATTATACGGACAATGCAGGCAGTATCACATCTGTTTTTTCAGGAAAACGGCTGCAATGGCTGACTGCGCAGGAAGAGAGGATTTCTTTTTTTATAGAGCATGGCTACGAAGCGCTGCTTCCCCGGGCTTATAAAAAGCTGTGCGACGCCTGTATTACCTTTTATTTTCGCTGTACGGAAGAAGTGAAGGACGCTCCGGCCCTTCGCAGGGAATTAAAAAGCCGTTTAAAAACATATAAGAAGGAGGGGGCGCGGTATATCAAAGAGCTTCCTTTCAGAACCCGGGCAGGATACGGGATTTTTGGGGTTGCCCCCGTTCTGTACGTGAAGCTTTTGGAGAAAGTGCAGGGTCAGGCATGAAAGAAAAGATCAGTGTGATCGTACCGGTATATAAGGTAGAAAAAGTGTTGAAGCGGTGTGTGGAGAGCATTCTTTCCCAGACCTATGAAAATATAGAGATTGTTTTAGTAGATGACGGTTCGCCCGACGGGTGTCCGGCCATCTGCGACGAATATGCTCATGAATATGAAAATATTCTGGCAGTCCATAAGCCGAACGGAGGACTGACTTCCGCCTGGAAAGAAGGAGTCCGCCATGCTTCGGCGGATCTGGTGGGGTTTGTGGACAGTGATGACTGGATTGAGCCGGATATGTATGAAAGGCTGGAAGGCGCGCTTCGGGAAAGCGGCGCGGATATCGCCATGGCAGGGCTTACGTTTGACTATGAAGATCCTTCCTATCCGCCCAGGAAAGAGACGGACCGGCTGGACCGGACTGTCTATGAAAAGGAGGAACTGCAAAAGCTGTATAGGTCGCTTCTAAATGACGGAAGTTTCATCGGCCGGCGCATACAGCCCTCCCGGGTGACCAAACTGTTCAAAAAAGAGATCGTTAAAAACAATCTTTCCCTGTGGGACGACCGGGTCAGTGTGGGAGAGGATCTTCAGATGGTGTTCGCGTCTGTGCTGGATGCGGAGAAGATCTGTGCGGTGCCGGAGTACTATCCGTATCATTACTGGTACAATGTGTCTTCTATGACAGGGGGGCACGACCCGGATTACCTGGCAAAGATCAAGTTTCTTAAAAACCGTCTGGAAGCAATCTCGGAGGAAAAGGGAGTCTATGATTTTGGGCCGCAGATACGAAACGATTTTTTAAGCCTTGCTGTTATGGCGGTGAAAAATGAGATATGGCGCAATCAAAGAGATTCTTTTTTTCAGGTGCTGAAAAATGTAAAGCATATGTGCCGGGACGCCGCCGTGCAGGAAGCGCTTCGGGGGCATACCATGGACCGGCTGGGATGGTCGGTAAAGGCTTACATCTTCATGATGAGGCACGGACTCTGTCTTTCGTGCTATCTGGTGACAAAAGTATTTTTTTCGTTTTATTATGGCAGGAACAGATGATGGGGGATAAAAAAGAGAAGATCCCGGCGGTTCGGATTTCGGTTCGGGACCTGGTGGAATTTGTGCTTCGAAGCGGAGATCTGGACAACCGTTACGGCGTGCGGAGGGATATGGAAGCCATGCAGGCGGGCAGCCGGCTGCACAGGAAGATACAAAAGCAGATGGGGCCTTCCTATCAGCCGGAGGTGACGCTTAAATATGCGGTCCGTTTGGGAGAAATCCCGGTGAGCATCGAAGGAAGGGCGGACGGAATCTGGACGGATGAGGACGCCTGGACGATCGATGAGATTAAGGGCACTTATAAAGATATTCACCGGATGGAAGAGCCTGTGCCGGTGCATCTGGCCCAGGCAAAATGCTACGCTTTTATCTACGGGGAGCAGAGCGGGCTTGCCCGGGTAAAAACCCGCATGATCTATGCCAGCCTGGATACGGAGGAAACCCGCTGTTTTACCCATGAGTACACTTATGAAGAACTGAAAGCGTGGTTTGAAGGGGTTTTAAAAGAGTATGAGCGATGGATCTCCTATGAGGCGGTCTGGAAGACAGAAAGGACAGAGTCTCTGCGGCGCCTGGTATTTCCGTATCCTTACAGAGAAGGGCAGAAAGAACTGGCAGTCAGCGTCTATAAGACAATCCTTCGCAGGAAACGGCTTTTTATTCAGGCGCCTACCGGCGTGGGCAAGACACTGTCCACGCTGTTTCCGTCTCTGAAAGCCATGGGGGAAGGGCTGGAGGACAAAATTTTTTACCTGACGGCCAGGACGATCACAAGAACAGTGGCGGGGGAAGCGCTGGATATCTTAAGGGGACAGGGAGCGCGGGTCAAATCCGTCATCCTGACTGCCAAAGAAAAACTCTGTATCTGTGAGAAGGCGGACTGTAATCCGGACGCCTGTCCGTATGCCAGGGGGCATTTTGACAGGATCAACGAGGCGGTCTATGATCTGTGGACAAAGGGACCGGATTCCCTTGGCCGGGAGACGATTCTTGCCCAGGCCCACCGCTACAAAGTATGTCCGTTTGAGCTGAATCTGGATCTGTCTCTCTGGACGGACGTGGTGATCTGCGACTATAATTATGTCTTTGACCCGAATGTCTGCCTGAAACGGTTCTTCGCGGAAGGCGCCAAAGGAGATTACCTGCTTCTGGTGGACGAGGCGCATAATCTGGTAGAAAGGGGGCGCGCCATGTACAGCGCCGTTCTTGCCAAAGAGGATTTTCTGGAGATAAAACGTCTGGTCAGAGGAAGAAGTACCGCGCTCACCCAGGCGCTGGAACGATGCAACAGACACCTGCTGACGTTAAAAAGAGAATGCGAAGACGGATACCGGTGTTTGCAGCAGGCGGACGGGTTCGCCCTGCATCTGACGCATCTGATGGGAGAACTGGACCGTTTTATGGAGACGCCGGTACCGGAAGAGTTGGGAGAACCGCTGCGGGATTTTTATTTTCAGGTGCGGAATTTTCTGAATCTATGCGCCCGGGTGGATGAAAATTATGAGATATATACGGAGTTTGCCGCGGACGGAAGATTCCTTTTTCATCTGTACTGCGTCCGTCCGGCGGAGAATCTGAAGCTTTGCCTGGATAAAGGGAACAGCGTGGTGTTTTTCTCGGCTACGCTGCTTCCGGTCAATTATTATAAAGACCTTCTGACGGGAGATACAGAGGATTACGCAGTCTATGCAAAATCGCCCTTTGATACAGAGAAAAGGCTGCTCCTGGTGGGCGCGGACGTAAGCAGCCGCTATACGAGGCGTACAAAGCAGGAATATGACCGGATCGCGGACTATATCCTTCAGACCGTCAGAAGCCGGACGGGAAACTATCTGATTTTCTTCCCGTCTTATCGGATGCTGGAAGAGGTCTACAGGCGGTGTACCGTATGGGAGGATGTGCTGTGGGTATGTCAGAAATCCGGGATGGATGAGCAGGAGCGTGAGTCGTTTCTGGGACAGTTTGCGGAAGGGGGTTCTCAGAGCATGGCGGCTTTCTGCGTGATGGGCGGTATCTTTTCGGAGGGGATCGACCTTACAGGCGGGCGGCTGATCGGAGCGGTGATCGTGGGGACAGGTCTTCCTCAGGTGTGCAGAGAACGGGAGATCCTGCGTAATTATTTCGACAGAAAAGGGATGGACGGCTTTGCCTACGCCTATCAGTATCCCGGAATGAATAAAGTGCTGCAGGCGGCCGGCCGGGTGATACGCACGGATGAAGACCGGGGCGTTATCCTTCTTCTGGACGAGAGGTTTTGGCATACTTCCTACAGACGGCTGTTTCCCAGGGAGTGGGATTCCTGTACACTGTGCAGGCTGAGCGCGGTCCGGGGATATCTGGACGCGTTCTGGCATAAAATGGACCAGGGATAAAGATACAAAATAACCGTCTCCGAAAGCATCAGCGGGAGACGGTCAGCCAGATGACGGCGGCAGTCTGGGCGATCAGGATCGCAGGCATGCCGACGACAAAATACCAGTGTCTGGTTTTGTGGTGAAATACATACATCCCTGTCAGCGTTCCTATGGAACCGCCCAGAAAAGAGACAAGGAATAAAGTCTTTTCCGGGATACGCCAGAGCTTTTTTCTTGCTTTTCTTTTGTCCGATGCCATCAGGGAAAAACCAAGTACATTCATAAAGACCAGATAAATAAAGATAATTTCTGTAAACATTCCTATATCCTCCTGTATTATCATATCACAGCAAAGACGATATGAGAAGGACAGATGGCGAAAAAAGAATACAACTTTTTCCGAAAAAGAATACAACTAAGGGAAAATGACAAAAAAATGTACGTATAGAAGCAAAAAACCTGAAAATCGGTTGACAAAACAGGATGGACAATGTATATTATTACTAAACAAGGGACATGCAGACAGGACTTGTTAGTTAAATTAACAAAAGAAAAGCAGGCTTCTGGTGAAAATACAGAGTAAAACCAGAGCAAATCTCTTGTACAATCTTGTTCCGAAAGGAGCAACTTGTAAATACAATTTTCAATCAAATTCCATGTAGGGAGGAAAACGAACATGAAAAGAAAACTTTTAAGCGCGATTCTTGCAGTATCCATGGTGGCTGCTTCCGTAGTCGGATGCGGCGGCGGTAATTCTGCGCCGGCGGATGCACCGGCAGATGCACCGGCGGATACGGAAGCTCCGGCTGAAGGCGGAGATGCTGCACAGGCAGAAGCACCGGCTCCGGTGGCTGCAGACCAGGAAGGCGGCAAGATCGGTGTGGCAATGCCTACGCAGTCTTCTGAAAGATGGATCAAAGACGGCGGCAACATGAAACAGAAGCTGGAAGCTATGGGATATGAGGTTGACCTGCAGTATGCAGAGGATGATCCGCAGGCACAGGTTTCCCAGATTGAGAACATGATCGCTGCAGGCGCACAGTGCCTGGTTATCGCAGCGGTTGACTCAGGGGCTCTTACGACTGTAGAGGCTCAGGCTAAGACGGCGGGTATTCCGATTATCGCCTATGACCGTCTCCTTATGGACACGGACGCGGTTTCTTACTATGCATCTTTCGATAATGAGGGTGTTGGTACAGCAATCGGCGAGTATATCAAAACTGCAAAAGATCTTGACGCTGCAAAAGCAGCCGGCGAGAGCTACACCATCGAGTTCTTCATGGGCTCCCCCGACGACAACAACGCCGTTCTGCTCCACCGGGGCGTGATGGGCGTGCT
>DKVI01000081.1:11268-11458 GCA_002491115.1 Lachnospiraceae bacterium UBA7182
CATCGAGTTCTTCATGGGCTCCCCGGATGACAACAACGCAGTGCTGCTTCACAAAGGTGTGATGGGTGTGCTTCAGCCGTATCTGGATGACGGTACACTGGTATGCAAGACCGGCAGAACCTCTTTTGAGGATACCTGTATCTTAAGATGGTCCCAGGAGACTGCACAGCAGTGGTGCGAGAACTACCTG
>DKVI01000072.1 GCA_002491115.1 Lachnospiraceae bacterium UBA7182
CCGCCTGGGACGCGTAAAAAGATTTACTTTACTCCAATTGTGCAGAAGCTCTGTGATCATTCCGGTTTTATCTACATAGTAAAAGTCCTCTGTGCGGATTTCTTTAAAATCCTCAATGCCGATGGGCAGTTTTATAATGGGTTTCAAATTTTGTGCCCCCCTTTCTTTCTATTTCCTTTTTATATTTTTTACTTTTATTGTATCATGCAGACGGAATTTTTACTATCCTTTTAAAACGCGTTTCCGGTCCCCGGGATTTTCTTGTATATTGCATAAAAGGCCTGTATAATAGAAAACAATACAAGAAGCAGGTCCGGCAGGACGGATGCGGCGCGTGGAGGAATGACGGGCAGAAAGGGGTGTATATATGCGACGGGCAGTGGGACTGGGGATCCAAAGCTTTGAGAAAATCCGGCAGCGGCAGTGCTTTTATATTGATAAGACGGATTTTATCCGGAAATGGTGGGAGAATGCGGATGACGTGACGCTGATTACCCGTCCTCGGCGTTTTGGGAAGACATTAAGTATGAGTATGCTGGAACAGTTTCTGTCTGTGGAATACGCGGGAAGGGGAGAGGAACTGTTTGAGGGACTCACGATCTGGAAAGAGGAAATGTACCGGAAACTTCAGGGGACATATCCGGTAATTTTTCTGAGTCTGGCAGACGTAAAAGAGGCTTCTTTTACAGAGGCGCGCAAGAAAATATGCCAGATTATCGAAAACCTCTATAACAAATATGATTTTCTGTTAGACAGCGGATACTTAAATGAAAAGGAAAAAAAGCAGTATCAGAATGTGTCCGCGACCATGGAGAAGTATATTGCGACGGATGCTCTGAAAGCTTTATCCAAATATCTGTCCTGTTATTATGGAAAAAAAGTCATTCTTTTGCTGGATGAATATGATACACCCATGCAGGAAGCGTATATGTATGGATACTGGGATGAACTTTCAGAATTTATTCGTGGTATCTTTAACTCTGCTTTTAAGACAAATCCCTATCTGGAGCGGGCAGTTATGACAGGAATCACCCGGGTCAGCAAAGAATCCATATTTTCAGATCTGAATAATCTGACCGTCGTGACTACTACATCTGACCTGTACGCGGACGATTTCGGTTTTACAGGTGAGGAAGTATACACGGCGCTGAAAGAGTACGGCCTGGAAGAACAGATGCCGGAGGTGAGGCGGTGGTACGACGGCTTTACCTTCGGCGGGAAACGGGAGATTTACAATCCGTGGTCTATCCTGAATTATCTGAAAACAGGAAGATTTTCTGCTTATTGGGCCAATACCAGCAGCAACCACCTGATCAACCGACTGATCCGGCAGGGCGGGCGCAGAATGAAACTGGCCATGGAAGATTTACTGAAAGGAGAAAGTTTTCATACGCAGATCGACGAACAGGTTGTGTTCGGACAGCTGGATACCAGAGAAAGCGCCGTCTGGAGCCTTCTTCTGGCGAGCGGTTACCTGAAGGTAGTACATCTGTCCCGGAACGAACGCGGAGGCGAAGCGTATGATCTGGCGCTGACCAACCGGGAAGTGTATCTGATGTTTGAACAGATGATAGACGGCTGGTTCGCGGAACATACGCCTGCCTATAACGATTTCATCCAGGCACTGGAAAAAGGAGATCTGGATGCGATGAACGAATACATGAACCGCATATCTTTGCAGACTTTCAGTTATTTTGACACCGGCCGGCAGCCTTCCGACGCAGAGCCGGAGCGGTTCTACCATGGGTTTGTCCTGGGGCTTATAGTGGATCTGTCGGACAGATATACAATTCTCTCCAACAGGGAAAGCGGCTTTGGAAGGTATGACGTGATGCTGGAACCGCTGCATCTGTCAGACCCTGCTTATATACTGGAATTTAAAGTAAGAAATCCGAAGTATGAGAAAACGCTGGAGGAAACCGTCTTAAACGCACTGGCACAGATCAAAGAGAAAAAATACGCGCTGTCGCTGGAAGCGAAGGGCGTCCCGCCGGAAAATATCCGATGCTACGGGCTTGCGTTTGAAGGGAAGACGGTGCTGATCGGACAGGAAACTGCGTTATAGAAAGGAGCATATTGATATGAACAAGAACCAGCAGATCACATATATGCAGGCAAGACTTGTCAGACTTGCTTCGGAAGAATGGAATATGTCCATTCAGGCAGTTGCTGCCATGTTTACAAAATTTGGTGTGATACAGCTTATTAGAGAATGTTTCGACATTTTTCATGTGGAGGGAGATTATGCCGTTCTTGATGATATAATAAATTATCTCAGACATAAGGGAGTTAAAATAGATGCAGGAATTAATTGATGGTTTGCTGCTTTATCATGGAAGTTATTGTGAAGTAAAACAACCCGATTTACTTGAAGGCGCAAAATATAAAGATTTCGGACAGGGATTTTATATAACTTCTTCCAAAAAGCAGGCTGAGAATTTTATACGGGCTTCTGTGAAAAAAGCAGCGCTTAGCGGAAAAATAAATACATTACAGAGGTATGGTTTCGTTTCAACCTTTCAGTTTGCTTTTAAAGATAAATTGAATGTTTTAACATATCCGAAAGCTGACAGAGATTGGTTGCATTGTGTGGTTGGACACAGGAAAAGAAATTCATTTCCAGAAATTGTTAAGAAAATGAAGCAATATGATATCATTGTTGGCAAAATTGCTAATGATGATACGAACGCAACGATAGCAGCATATATGGCGTCTGTATATGGGAAAATTGGAACAAGATCTGCAGATGAGATGTGTATCAGTTTGCTTTTGCCGGAAAGGCTTCAGGATCAGTTTTGCTTTCGGACAAACAAAGCTTTGAAGAACATATCATTTGTAGGAAGCGAGAAAGTATGGTTATAAAAAAATGAATGAAAAACAAATAGAGAATAATGCAATAGATATGTTGATTACATTAATTGTATCGGAATTATCCGAGGATTTGAAAATGAATCCGGATGAAGTGTTTTCAAAATTTGTCTCTTCCAAAACCGGGACATTGCTCTATGATGAAAAATCTAAATTGTGGTGGAACGGGCCGTCTTATATTGCGGATATGTATAAAGAAGAGATAGAGAAAGTAAACGATAAATAATCCATATCTATACAAAACTGGCAGGCCGGAAAATATCCGCCGTTATGTTTGAAGGGAAGACGGTGCTGATCGGGTAGAAGAGCGCGGACGTCTTTTATCATGCAGAAAAAACGGCATAAAGAACTTGAAGAAAGGGCAAAGCCCCGTAATTAGTAATCAATTACAGGGCCTTGCTTTTTTGGTATTCAATTACTTTCTATTCTTCTTCATAGTCCTCAGGCGGGACAGGCTCGTCGGATGTCAGTTCTGCATATACGTTATAATAGCCGGAATTTGTTCCATGCCCAAAACAGTATGTTCTTAAAATAACCTCATCGCCCTGCTCCAGCTCAACGCCGGACAGTCTGAAGTTACTGCCATCGCCACCATCATCATCAGAATCTCTATAAACACCGTTCACATATAAGACAAGATAGGTATCAATGTCTGAGTATGCCGAATAGAAGGTATATCTGCCGGTACTGGGAGCCGTAAAGCTAATCCATGTCTCCTGGGCATCATATGCATCTACCCAAACTGGAGAATCTGTTGTCAGCCTATTTCCCGACTCTGTCAATCGGCTTGCATAAACGCCACATTCATCTTCCTCATCCATTGCGCCGCCTTCGCTTACAATCGTAAGAGAGTATTGCGTTCTGGCATTAAGATAGCATGTATAGCAAGGATATCCATAGTTTCCCTGTCCGTATTCCTGGAGCTCGGATATGGTGCTGTCGGAAATCCTTGTACCGGATGGTAAGGAGATCACATATCTTCCGCTTGCATTACGGCTGAAATTCAACGTCCTGCTTTCAGAAGTGTTATTAAAGAACACAGAACCAATCCAATTACTATATTCCTGAGCAGTTATGTTTACAGTTGTATCATCTTCCAGTCCTGTCAGGAGCAGATAGCATTCAGCTTCCGAATTTATTGTCAAGGATGCTCCTGTACTGCTTCCGGAACCACCAGAGCTGAACGCATAGGCTACTCTATTAGGAGCGGAATTAAATCCAAACGTATACCTTGCATCATAAGCAGTATATTTCAGCAATACAGTCTCGTCTTTTGCAAGCCTGATGCTGCGGTCAACATTTCCTTCCAGTTCCACTACATCAGGTTTCGTAAGTGTCAGTGTATAAACGTCTTCTGCTGTATCACCAGAAACTCTGATATATTTAGTTCCTGGCTGCACAAAATCTACAATCAGGAAATTCCGGCCGTTTCTTATCTGATATCCATTTATGTCATCATATAAATACAGCCAATATCCATTCTCTGTGTTATTCAGAGAAATCATATAAGTTCCTTTTTCTTCTGCAACAACCTTAAGCCATACATCTCTCTGGCCTTCCGCTTTATTCACATTCAGCGGGTTTGCAGATGTAAGTGTCAGTATATCGCCCGTTTTCTCGATTGTAATCGTCTCGGATGCTGTTTCTTCACTGCTATTATAAACGCTAAAATACAGTGAGTCGCCTTCATCCATATTGCGTTCCCAGGTCGATCCCGAACCAAGGTTAGTTACATAACTATTGCCACGATATACGTTTACTTGACAATCGCCTTCGAATGTAAAGCTGTAACGTCCTGCTTCAGGTGCTGTAAAGTATGCCCACTTTGTTCCATTTCCTTCAATTTCGGAAACAGTTCCATTACCAGTGGTAAGTTGTACCATCTCTTCATCCAGAGACACTTTGATGGACGCGCTTGTCACATAGCTGTAAGGATTCAGGCTGATATAAGCAGTCTGTCCTGCTGCCAGCTGGTAAGAGTTGTTACTATATACCCATGTACCGGATGCAGAATTGATCTTTTCATACATATAAGCATCACAGCCAGTCAGCTCAAATTTATACAGAGCTGTCTTATCAGCTGTAAAAGCAACCCATTTTGTAGTGTTTCCGTCCAGTCCTTCATATGTTTTGGCTGTATCCGCCTGAATCATCTCCGGCTTTGTGCTGGCCACGCTTACTTTGAAGTTCTTAAAGTCTTCGGATGTTACATCGCTGTAGTACACAGTAAAGGTGATTTCATCATCCTTATCCATGCATATTTCGTAGTCTAATCCAAAACCAATACCTTTTTTGCTGGATTCAACCAGAGTCGTGCTTATGTCTGCTCCAGAGCAATCCGTTGTGAAGGTATATCTTCCGTCAGCAGGCGCTTTGAAATGAATCCATACCTTTTCATCCGCATCTACTTTTGTGACGTCTACTTCTACATCGCTGCCTTCCGTAAGTTCTTTCGGAGTTGCTTTATAGATCGTAAAGTCAACATCCTTCTTCTCATATCCGGAATTTCTTACAGCGTAGAACTGTTCTTTACCAACTTCGTCTTCTTCTTCGTCTTTGCTGACAACCATTTCATACAGGTTATTGCCGCGATAACCAAAATATCCATTTAAATCGCCCGGAATATTATTGTTCCTGTAGATCTGTACACCTTTGGCTTTTACGACATAAGTGCCTTCTTCTTCCGGTGTGAAGCTGTACCAGGTCATGTGGCCCGGAGCCAGATCCTTGACTGCATCAACAGCCCCTGTTGTCATGGGTTTTACTTCAACCAGGCCATAGCCGATCTTGAAGCTCTTCTTTGCGTCAGGCGCGCCTGTCGCAGTAACTCTATAAATCACTTTGTTTCCTGGGTGGCCGACAAAGGAAACATAGCCGTCGCTTATGTATCCAACAGAATAGTTTTCGTCCCCATCAAGTTTGGAAAATGAAAGATTCAGTCCTTCCGCCACATCCAGCGTTTCAACAAAATACCTGCGCGCTTCGTCGGCACTGATCTCGAAGTACAGAACGTCTCCGTTCTGAATTTCGCAGCTCTTCGCTTCGCCTGCGGTAAGAGGCGTCACAGTTTCCTTTTTAATATTTACAGTTACAGACTGATCTGTGGAGGAAGTAACAGCAAATACAATCTTGTCATCTTTCTTCCACTGACCGGAAACCGGAAGGCTTGCAGAGTATTCGTTTGATGCAAGGTTCATATAGTATTTTACCGTAACTCCTGCAGCGTCGGCTTCCCCGGATTTCGCCGAAAGTGTGTAGATTCCGTCTTCCGGCACATTAAATTCAAGATACTGTGTTTCATTTGCTTTCAGGGTCAGTTCTTTACCCGTGTCTGCTGTAATCGGTTCGCCGGTTTTCTTCGAGGCTGTAAATGTTACGGTAATATCATCTGCAGCGTTAAAGGAAGATGGCGTCGTCACACGAAGATAACGTACTTCACTTTTCCTCAGAATAACCAGAGAATCTGCTGTCAGTTGGCTAAGGTTAGCGGATGCAATATCCATACAGCTGTAAACTGTACCGTCTGCCTCTGCCTCCCCCTGTTTTGCTTTCGCAGTAAACTGATATCTGCCGGATTCCACAGCCGTAAACTTAAACCATACATAATCCGGTTTTTTCACTGTATCTTCAACAGGTGTATCAACCGCCGCGTCTTTGGCCGCGACAGCGGATATGGTAAGTTTTATTGTCTTTTTCTCTGCTGAAATATTCGTAACTTTGTAGTACCGTTTTGTGCCTGCAGAAAGCACGCTTTCGTTATTGCTGGAACCGAAGGGGGCAGTCATTTCATTGCCGCCAAGCTCTAACGTTGCCTTTATATCAAAGCCGTCTGCGTCCGCCTGACTGAACCTGTAGCGGGCTTTCGTCTTTGCTGTAAAGGAAAGCCACTGATATGCGCCATTCCCTTCGAGTTCGACGTCTTTTGTGACGCCAGCATCAAGCGCGATTACAGTTTCTTCTGCCAGTTTCACTTCAACAGAAGCATCCTCGGTTCCTGTTGCAGTAAATGTGACATATCTCCTCTCGCCATTTTTATAGCTGCCGGTCAGAGCTGCAAGACTGTCAATTGTGTCTCCTACATTATTTGCATTGCTGCTGGAGGAAATTGTTATGGCGCCGGATTTTACTTCAGAGCCAAAAGTGTACAATCCGTCATTTTTAGCAGTCCACTGATATCTCTGCGTTTCCCCTACTTTAACCGAAATCGTACCAGCTGTCAGCTCTTTTATTTCTTCCAGCGTTACGGTCACTTTTACAACAGTTGCTGCGGCTGACCCTGAATAAAGCACGATCGTTACTGTCTGGCCTGCTGCAAGATAGATCACGTTTGAGGCCTTGCCTTCTTTGAAGTCAATCACAACGTTATTTCTTGTGTTTCCTGTTTTAATGTCTCCGTATACAGTCTCTTTTGTATCTTCCTGAACAAAGCCAAAATTATACCATCCTGCCTCTAAAGCAGTGAATGTGATCTCTTTGCCTGCCTCAGATACATCTGCTTTTTCTTCTGTACCGACTTTCAGCTCGATCGGCGTCGTTTCTGTAACAGAAATTGTCACTGCGGTATCTGCTTTGTTCGCTGTCACATCAATCCTTACATAATCGCCTTTTTCAAGCGTAAGTCTATGTGCATTCCCAACAGACTCTCCGTTAACTTTGAAAGTGACTTGCAGATCGTCTGCTTTTGTATAAGCTGCGGTAAAGATATAGGTGCCGTCTTTGTCCGCAACAAATGTACGGGTCTCGGTTGTCAAAGCTCCCGATCCTTCTTCTGCGTTCGCATCTGTTACAATCGTTACAGTCTCCGGCGTACCGGCTACGATATCTTTCGCCCGATCGATTCGCAAAGTAGCTTTCGCCGCCTTATTTCCGGATGCAAGACGGATATATACCGTCTGGTCCTTTTCGATCAGGATCAGTTTTGATACAACATTCTTTTCATCCTTCGCGTTATCAATCGAAATTGGCTCACCATTACCAAATGTATACCCAGCGGTAATCTGTTCCTGTGCGTCTTTTGTGGAAATGGTGTAAAGCCCTGTTTTGTCGGCTTTAAAGGAATACCATTTCTCATATTTTGCTTCAAGATCCACGGATGTATCTGTATTCTGTGCGAGCACACCCGATCTGACGATCTGAAGTGTATAGCCATTGCCGCTTACACCAAAGAAAGCGTTTACATTTCTGGCGGCAAAACGATTTCCTTCATCAAGCCATTGGATTCTCTGTGCGGCAGTCTTACCGTCTTTCACAAGTCTGAACGTATAGTAATCAGCTTCAGGTGCAATAAAGAATACATTATCATCGCCGGTAACTTTTGTGCCGTCCGCTGACAGTTCCTTGTACTCTGTACCGATTACAGTAACAGTACCTGTTCCTTCAACAAGGATGTAATACTTGGTGCCTTTTTCCACGTTTTGCTGAGAAGTGCCAACAGCTTTTCCATTCTTGCGAACAGCTATTGCCAGGTTTCCAGAAACATTGAAATTATAATCTCCATAAGAAGGCGCCGTAAATGAAAGTAATTTACGCTCTCCATTCTTTAAGGAAACGCTAAACGGGTTTCCAAGCGTGAGTACGTCAATACCGGAGATTTCATCATCGGCTTCAAAGTCATCATAGAGAAAATCTCCAATATTGTCGCCGTAATAACCGTCCGCTTCGTTCATCGCGTTCACATATACAGTGTATCTGGCAATTACTTTCTTTGTAATCTTAGATGTTACGCTGATCCTGGTAAATCCCCTCCTGACAGCGCGTAAAGTAGCGGTATAGCTTCCTGTATTTGCTTTTACAGTGGCTACTTTTGTATTGGAACTCTTCCAGGTTAATGTATCTGTCTTCATGGCGCGGGCCAGCGGATTCACATCGCCTCCGTTATCATCGTCCTTTGCGTCAAGCACATACATATTTCCGGTTTTCAAGATCGGATGAGCTCCTAAAACAGCGCCTATTTGGCGTACAAGTATCGCCACACCACCTTCGTCACCTTTAGGCTCTATAGTACTTGCCGGTATATTGGTTGTCTTAAATCTGGCGGATACAGCCTTGGACTCAAGATTTTCATATACGGCAGTGACTGACAGGCTGTAGGAAGACAGACGTGTAAGTCCATAAATCTTATAGGTGAAATGGTCTGTCTGCTTCTTTGCATCCGTCCAGTATCCAGGATTAATATATCCATTCCGCAGAATTTTCCCTGTCTGGTCTTTTACTTCCAGCCTGAACTTTAAATTCGGATCGCGCAGGGAGCTATAATCAAACGTGATAACCGCAGCTTTATCATACTGCGCGACTGCTTTTAATTTCTTTACAGGATCGATCGCGGTTGCCTTCATTTTGATAATCGCGTCGGCGCCGCCGTTTGCTCTTACCGTTTTGTCTGTCACTGTAAGAACGACATTTCCCTTCATCGGCTGCTTTGCAACGATCTCGTAATCATCAACCCGCCCGTTTTCTTCAATGACAGGTTCTATCTCGAAATACGGCTCCGCGTCCGGAACACATGAAAGTTCCAGGCTGCGCTTGCCATATACGTCATCTGTCACCTTTCCATACCCTGGCAGTACGATGTTGTCCTGTTTGTAGGTAAGGTAATCGCTGAGATTAACTTTATAGCCCGCCTTCAGATTGATCGTCTTTCCGGTAAGGACATTTGCATCCGCCACGATCTTCAGCTCGCTGACGGCATACTTTTCCGTTATCGGATCATAGGCGCAGACATAAATGAACCCTACGTCTTTTGGAGTGATCCTGCCGTTTTTGTCAATGACAGCTTTGGTGGATAACGGCTTGTAGAACAGATTGCCCGTCTGCGCCCATCCCTGAGCTTTCAGTTTCAGCTGCTCTTCGATTACAGATTCGATTTTAAACTTGTTCTCGTCTGCTACAACGTAAGTAAGTTTCGGCTCTACATATTTGCTCTTTTCCCCATGAGGAAGCATACGCCATACAAAATCGCGTTCTTCTGACCAGCTCTCATTTTCCGGGTATTTGCCTTCTGTCTGCAGAGGAACTTTTTTGGAAGAAATATTTGTATAGTCAACATATTTCTCTGCATCTTCGTCCCAGCCATGTTTTACAGGAGAAGTTTCACCTGTATCAAAGGAAGTACGAAGAAGCTGATCCTGCGGCAGCGTCGTCTTAAAGGTTTTTACTGTTTTCGCGGAACCTGCCCAGGAGTCTGCAAGCGTAATCTTCTCTCCGTTATCCAGTGTACGAATCCCGCTTACATTACGCACATAGAGCGTATATTCCCTGTTATAGTCAAGTCCGCTAACTCTCACGCGGTATTTAAAGTTTCTGCCGTTTTTGCGCGGGCTATCTCCCATATCGTCCGCTTTAAAGATCGGAGAACATGCAAACGCATCATAATTGCCATTTTCCACCGCGCTGATCGCAGCTTCAAATTCATCCGCTGTTCTTTTGCCCTCCAGCACGTAGATCTCTCTGCGGTATCCGTCTGCAGGTTTCGCATAGTCAAGATCTACATATCTGTCGCGCACGTCAAGCTTAATATTTTTTACTTCGGTTACTTTGCTGACCGTGACTGACAGTTTCGCTGATTTTTCATAGCTGCCTTTTGCATTTTTGAAAGGTACTGTATTGCCTTCCTCATCTTCATAGGCGGCATAAGCGATAATATCCGCTTTTCCTAAGGCAATCGCGGTGACGCGGCCTGTTTCGGTCACGGTAAGGATGCTTTCATCGCTGGATTCGTATCCGATATGGATAATATCCGCCATCTGCTTTTTCGTGATCTTAAGGTCAAGCTGCTGTTCTTCTCCGACTGCCATCTTTTTGGATGCGCCGTTAAACGCGAGAGTCTTCGGAACTACGGCCCTTGTAAGGTCTTCCAGAAGGATACTCTTTGTAAGGTCGACTTTGAATGTCTCTGTATAGCCTTCTTCCCAGGTGATCTCAAATTCTTTTGTATCTTTTCCTGATGCGTCGAAGGCCACTTCATAGTATTTGCGGCCATTCTCGTTCCCTTCCGCTATTATGTATCCATTTTTCTTCTTAATATTGTTGGTAACTTTGTCAGCTGCGCCTGTTACATTAGTATATTCCATCGGTGCAGTCACTCTGAATACAAAGTAATTACCTGAAATTGAATTGCCGTCTTCGTCTACTACGTCAGGAAGTTCTAGGCTGTAGTAAATACCGGTTTTAGGCGTAATCGTATGAATGTAGCCGTTCGCTGCATTGCCTGAGAGTTCATCATATAACTCTGCGGGCCTAAGGACAGCTTCACTCTTGCTGGCTTCCACTTCCGCTTCCGCCCGTACTGGTACGAATGATTTTGTCTCAAATTCAACTTCATAGTCCTTTACATAGAATGGGATTCTGCCTTCTGCATAATCCTCCGCTAAAGGCTGCATCGTTCCATCAAATCTTACATTGTATTCTACACCGCTTCTAAGATAACCTGTTCCCTTATCATCCTGTTTCGGTGAGATAAGTAAATTAAGTTCACTCTTAGAAGTTTTATTATAAAACACATCCGGATAGGAGAACTGTGTACCGTCTACATACTTCCTGTTCGCCGCCAGATATTCCTGGTCTGACGCAACCGGAGTCTCCATATCGAACTTCAGTTCCGGATCTGCATTGATGACTGCTTTCAGCTTGTCAGCAAGTTTGCCTCTGTATGACCCGCCTGCTTTTACCTCATCTTTTAGTACCGGACTGACAATCAGTTTTGCCGGATTGATGGTAAATTCCAACGGGTCATTATCATCACCAAGTTCTTGCCAATCGTGTGCATATGTGTCATCTTCTTCAACGATAGCATATAAACGATATGTCCCACTATGGACTGCCTCATCTACATAGTTGTCAAATATATTCGAGAAGATAACAAAATCATCCCAATGCCAGCGATAATGGATAAAGCTTGTATCCACAATCTCTTCACCGGTCTTTTCATTGGTAACAGTGATGGCGTCTATAATAGCCGCCTTGTCAGCAGGCTGCCCATCATAGGTTTTGATCATGCTTCCGATTTTTGACCAGTCAATGGTAAAGTTAAGTTTAATTCCCTGAGATACTTTCTGTTTGATATCAGCAAATCCGTTATCATATGTCTTCTGCTCACCGTTCTGATCCAGTTCGTATCTATTATAAACGTCAAGCACCCAATGGTTGTTATAGTTTTTGTTGAAAACCTCCGCCCAGACGCCAAGCCTGTACGTTTCGCCTTCAAGGAAGCGTTCATTGGGCGCATCACAAATAACATATTTACCTGAACCGTCTTTCATCTGACGCTCTACAAACCATTCCAGTCGACAGCCCCCGTCAAGATTCAGATCCGTATTCTGTATCGTGAACTCCGGATCATCCCAGAGCGAATACTGGACAAGCGTGTATTCTGTATAAAGCCTGCTTTCGATGCTACTTATGAAGCTGTCAATCCAATTGCCAATATACGGCTCCGGTGTTCCTTCCAGCTTGATATATACATTCTTCTTCTGGATGGTATAATATACATCCACAGGAGCTGCATAGGTAGCATGGCTGGGATCCCTGTATGTGATGCGGAGTTTGTATACCCCCGCGTCCTTCGGAGTAGAAAAAACTTCTACATTATTATTGTAATCCTCGTTTTGGCTTGGATTATCCTCGAACCGGCTCCATGTCGGATCAAGATACTCTTTTCCATCTTTATCTTTTTCAACAGAAATATTGGACGCGGTATCCCATTGAAATGAGAAAGATGCGCCTGACGGCATGGAAACATCTTTCAGTGCAACAAGGTTTTTATACTCTCTGTTCTTATACAGCTGCTCACCGTTATAGACTCTGGTGTTTGGATTTTCAAAAGTCTTTCCGGCTTCGCCATTGCACAGAGCGTCAATATTGATCTCTACTTTCTGTGCGGTGTTCAGTTCGATGGCAAGCGCTTTTGCCGCCAGTGTTGCTTCTGTGATATCTACTGTATGGTTTTTTAATCCTTCATTAATGTCAAGATGTTTTGCTTCTTGTCTGTTGCTCAAAACGCCAGTTTTATCATCATATGTGGCTTCCTGGTACACAGCTTTATAGCGTGATGACACGATTCTGTAGGAAACATTCTCTTTTATTTCAAGAGCTTCCCCTGCAGACATGCTCTCCCATTTGACTGTCTCGGTTTCTCCGACTTTTGTACTTGTGCCCTTCTGAACCAAAAAGACCGGTTCGTAGGACTGTGTTTTCCCGTCATCATTATAAGATACGCCCCAGAAGTGTTCATCGACTGCCCATGCCTTGTCCGCTTCCTGTCCGGCAGCGTCCGTATTTTTTACGGAATAGCCTGTGATCGTCTCCAGCACTTCGCCGGCTGTGATGCCGCTGTTGTATACAGCTTTGTTTTCATTGACAGAAGCGCTGACAGCGATATCGCCTATATAGACTTCCGCCTTGCTGATCACTACTCTGACATCTTCAGATTTTTTCGCATAACGGCCTTCTTCGCCCAGATAAGTGACCCTGTAATAATAGGTGCCTGCATCCTTTACACCCTGTGCGCCGCTCTCAATTTCTTCTTTATTGGCGTCAAGCCATGTATATTTGAATGCTTCGGCACTTGCAGGATCGGCTGCAACCGTCAGCTGTTTGCCGTCTTCATCTGTGACAGCATTTCCTTCTTCATCCACTACGCCTACAGTTATGGTAAGTTTACTCTTGACGTCCGCTTCATTGATCGGCTGTTCGTCATATACCTTACCAAGCCCTGCAGCCGCCTCGACCTTTACTTTGGTCAGATTCTCGGCCACTGTAAGCCTTACGGGTATATCGGAAACGGTATAGTTGTCCTTATTTGCAGCAGCTTCCGTTTTCCAGGTAAGGCCCGTAATCTTAAAAGCATAGTCCTCGTCGGAGCGAAGTTCATAGGTATCTGCCAGCGCAGTCCCGTCGCCATGCGCTCCGGACGCGTCATAGCCCCGGATAATATCAATCGTTGTAGCATCATGATTGATAAACGGATTCAGTTCTCTGTTGTCATTGTCTGCATACAGTTCATAATTTTCCCGTATATCTTTTTTCAGGTCGGCAACCGTTGTACCTGCTTTTACCGTCTCATCATAAACAGGTGTGATCTCGCGCGGCTCAATCGTAAAATAGAGTTCCGCCGTTGCGCCGTTGCACAGCTCCGCATCTTCTGCCAAGGTTATCACATACCGGTAAGCTCCCGCATCATGCGGAAGTTCTCCGCCGGGCAGATCGCTGTAATCATAGTCGCGTACGGACGCAGCTTCAGCCTTGGGAGTGCCCTTCTGCCATTTGTATGTAAGAAGGCCTTTTAAGTTGGTATTTTCTTTCTGGCCAAGCTTTACGGTAACGCCGACGCCTTTGATATTGTCAACAGCGCTCTTAAATAAGTCATTGTTCCCTTTTTCATAGACAGCGCTGAAGATCTTTGTCTCCGGATCGTAAGATACAGTTGTTCCTGTCACTATGCTTTCGTAGTTGACAACAATTTCTGTTTCTTTAGACTGTGCTGCCTGTGTTTCGACAGACGCCGGATCAGCCGCAGGCTGTATATCTGCCTGAGCCTCTGTTTCGGCTTCGTCAGCCACAGGTTCGTCGCTTTCTTCGGCTGTTCCGGCGGGGTTTTCCCCGTCGTCTTCCGTTAAGGAAAGCGCATCATCTGTGTCAGTGTCCTCCGCGGTATCGATATTCTGTATATCTTCACCGTCGGCAGTGACTGTTGATTCCAGGTCCGTTGTATCCTGGGCCGCATAAACTGCAGATGGCGGCACCATGGTCACTACCATGATGACAGCTAAAAATGCAGCCAGAATTCGTTTGATCTGAAATCTTTTCTTGAATTCACTCATCCCTTTTTCCTCCTTATTTTTTTGGATGTGTCATTTATCCGGTCAACTCCCCGCCAGGATAAATGCATATGAATTGTATTCCCATTTATGGCAATACATACCGTTTTTATTATACGCCTTTTCAGACGGTTTTGTCAACTGCATTCAATGCTCTGAAATGTTTTTAAAACATTTGCTGTATGCAGTTTCAGGAGGGTTGAAAAAGGCGCCTGCCGACGGGGGTGCTCAGTTCATCGGCAATAAACCATCCTTCCCGGAGAAATCTTCGATCCGCCGAAGACATTTCGTTATATTCTTCGTTTGTCCGGTATTAACAAAATGATCTATGAATATCAGCAGGTGGAATTAAAAACATTGCGTGTCAGCGGAAATTATGCTACAATGGTGCTGAAAGGGTATTCGCCAAAAACGTGTAAGCGGTTGGCCTTGATTATAACACGCTCATCAGATAAGCCTTGCGTTTTAAAGGGGGTGATACTGTGAAAGAAAGTAGAGGGCAGCTAATAAATGACGCACTTTAATAAGCTGTCTTATGACAGCCTTGGGAAAAATGTATTGCTATAAAGTGTTAAGAAGCTAATTGCGATTCGGAAATTATCCCCTCGCTGATAAGTAGTTTCCTAGCCTGTTTAATAACCTTTTCCTTCTGTTTTTCTTTTA
>DKVI01000073.1 GCA_002491115.1 Lachnospiraceae bacterium UBA7182
AAACCTTCGTGAAACAACCCTATAAAAACGCAAAATCTGGTTGTGATAAATTTAAATTCGTGTATAATGGACTTTGTAAGCAAAAACGAAAATTTTATCAGGAGGTTTACCTAACATGAGCAGCAAATATGCAGGAACGCAGACGGAAAAAAACCTGGAAACCGCGTTTGCCGGAGAATCCCAGGCAAGGAACAAGTATACATATTTCGCTTCCGCAGCGAAAAAAGAAGGCTTCGAGCAGATCGCGGCTTTATTTCTCAAGACAGCAGACAACGAGAAAGAGCATGCCAAGATGTGGTTTAAAGAATTAAACGGCATCGGGGACACGGCGGCAAATTTAAGCGCCGCCGCGGACGGCGAGAATTATGAATGGACAGATATGTACGACGGATTCGCAAAGACCGCCGAGGAAGAAGGTTTTCCGGAACTGGCCGAAAAATTCCGTTTGGTAGCTGCCATTGAAAAACACCATGAAGAACGTTACCGCGCGCTCCTTAAAAACGTCCAGATGGCAGAAGTGTTCGCCAAGAACGACGTCAAGGTATGGGAATGCCGCAACTGCGGCCATATCGTAGTGGGAACCAAGGCTCCGGAGGTCTGCCCCACCTGCGCGCACCCGCAGTCTTATTTTGAAGTAAGCGCAGAAAATTACTAATGCAACCCCATCCCTATCTGGGCCGGCGTTTCCCTGGCTCTGGCAGCTTCGGAAACGCCTGGTGGGGTTCTCTTTGATACCAGTAGGCCACGCTGGAAAGATCATCCTGCCTCTCAAAAAGCCCTCCGTAAGAAACACCAATCTGCTGTACAGTCACTTTCAGATCCTGGTCAAAAAATATGGGATCGCACATATGCCAGCGGTAAAAACCCCGCATAGGCGGACAATCGTCATTATGATACGGATTGGTAATTGCCTGATCATGGCGGGAATAAAAAGGGTATCCCAAATACGGCGTAGTATAACACTGTTCCTGCATTTTGGAATCAGAGTGGCCGGCAAAGCTCCATGAGCCCCCAAAGTAATCTTCCATTCCGGTCCCGCATATGGTAGGATATTCCTGATCACCGTCTATATAAAATTTTACTTCCCCTTCTCCCCACCAGTATCGCTCCAGCGTAGACAAAGCAATGTACGTTCCCACATATCTTCCGCATCCCCGGATATCATCAACGATCACATAGTCTACCCCTTTTTCCGTAACAGCCTGCCTTCTCCACCTGGCATGGAAGTATTCCGTATCCTCCGTCATCCCGTCATACAGAATATAATCGATCTGATAGAAAAATGCCGGAATCACATTGGCATGCTCATTGACCAGCACAATCCTGGCACGGCTTTTAAAAGGCATGGCAAAATAACTGTTCAGTCCCCGCAGAGGCGCTACAACGATGCAGGAAGAATTCACAAAACATTCCTGTCCGAAACCGCAGCAGAAAAAATCACCCAACGGGACTTCCACAGAGGGGGCCTTTTCTTCATCCCAGAAAATTTTCAGCACCAGATCCCGCAGGACAAAGCGCTCCGACTCTGACGTTTTCTGGTCTACTGTCATCCATATATGGGTGATTGTACCAGCCCCCTCTATATCCGCTAAAAGCACTTCTTCTCCCGGTTCAATATTGGTTAAACAGGGGCTTCCTTTTCTTGATTTTCCCAGATGGCTGGCTGCCATACCCCCCTTTCCTTTTTCTCCTGTGGGGTTTTCCGCATTAATCGCCCTGCTTTTTCCCCGTCTGATTGCCAATGGATTGGCCATGGATACTTTCCTCCTTCCTTCTACTCTCTGATAAAACGGCTGTCCGCCTCCGGAATCCCGCCCTCGTCGGACACATACCGCTCCACCCTCATATGCAGATCATACTTCGCCCGAAGTTCCGTAATCTTCTCCATCATCGGGGAAGCATGATGTCTGTCAATCGCCTCCTGGTCTTTCCAGCAGTCAATCAGCAGTACCGTCTCCGGGTCTGCCATTGGAAAGAAATACTCATATCGCAGATTTCCCTCTTCCCTGCGGATGTCCGCCGCAATTCCGCCGGCTTCCATCTCCTCCGCAAACTTCCGCGCACTCCCGCCTGTCCCGGTATAATAAATGTTCACAACTATGCTCATACCTGTTTACCTCCTGCTTATTTTGTATTATTTTCAATCATACCACAATACACTGGTCTAAAGCTATATTGACTTTTTACTTCCACTACTTATTCCTGCAATATGCCCACCAGAATTTTTCTTACTCCTTATGACCCGACGGAATCTCATTTGACAATGTATACTGTTTGTAGTAGAATAAAGAAAAAATGAAAGAAGATAAACATATGGCAACTACTACACCAACACAGATCAGAATAGAAGAAAATACAAAAAAACAGGCTGTAGAACTTTTGGAGGGATTAGGACTTAATCTGTCCGATGCAGTGAATATGTTCCTCAGACAAGTAATTTTACAAAATGGAATTCCTTTTGAAGTAAAATATCCTGAGTTTAAACCAGAGGTCATTGAGGCTATGGAAGAAGCAAAAAGGATTAGCAGAGATCCGAACACGAAACGATATAGCAGTTTTTCAGAAGCGTTGGAAGATATTAACTTATGAAATATGAATTAGTCCTATCTGGGAAATTCAAAAAAGGGTTAAAAATTGCTAAAAAGCGTGGGCTGAATATTTCTTTGTTGGATTCTATTGTCGATAAATTACTTCAAGGAAAACCACTTGACGAAAAATATAAAGACCATCCATTAAAAGGAAATTGGAGTGGATTCAGAGAATGTCACATAGAGCCAGATTGGTTGCTAATATATCTTATAGAGGATGACATATTGACATTAACACTTGTTGAAACGGGAACACATGCTGATTTATACAAAAAATAATGTCAATGAAACTCTCATTTTTTAACCACTTCATATACCGTATACGCGTAATCGAAATGATAGCCCAGCTTTTGGGCCAGAGCCAAAGACCCTTTATTATGGGCATCCCAACTGGGATACCATCCGCGTTTTTGGCATTCCAGGATCAGCTTTGCCCCACATATGCAGGCCAGACCCTGTCTTCTGTAATCTTCCCTGGTATCAATCTCTATCTCTATCCCCCCTGTATAGCCGGAATAGGAAGACGCGCCTGACACAGGTTCGCCATCTCTTAGAATCACGGCTCCCAGCCCATGCTTCTGGTACGCCGCATAATCCTCGTACTGTGATACCCAGTCCCGGCACCAGCTGATCTGACGGCAGCGCAGAAATAAGGTCTTATCCATCATTTTTAAAATGTATCTGCCAGGCAGACCGTCTACGATCCTTTGCAGCTTTTCCTGATCAAATATATCCGGTTCTTTTTTGAGCGCATACCGAACCGTTTTTTTCGCATTCTTCGGGCAGCACGTTTCGATCAGAGAAGCCCAGTTTTCGTCCTTTGGAACCATGATGATAAAATCCTGCCTGCCCGCTCCGTACAGCACCATCTCTTTGTCCGGTCTTCCCGCCAGAAAACAGAAATCTCCCAACAGTGCCATGGCAGAAGCAGGCGTTTCCAGGGAATCCACATAGATCTCTCCCATTACACCCTGAAGGCACGACCATATCATACTTTCCTGCCATCCTTCAAACAATACAGCTATATTTTCTGACGACTGGGCAACCGTTACTCTTTTCATTCTTTTATCTATAAATGAGCAAATTTGAATTTTTACCAAAAATGATTTAAAAATAAAGACATCACGCCTTTTTGGGTGTATACTGTTTTTGTCCAGAAAACAATAACCTGCAAAGGATGATGTCTTATAGAAAACAGTATATACCATTCAGCATTACTTTACAACTGCTTTAAAAAGTTAAGTTTGTGCCGTGTCTTTTCCCAGACGACTATGAAGCATATCATGGCCATCCTGATATCCGTCTTTTCTCTTGGATATCAGGGAAAGACTATTGATTTTGAAAAATACAGTCCCTGCCATCGTACTACCATTGCCCATTTCCTTAATAAAGGGAAATGGGACGATGCCAGACTGGAAGACATACTCAAAAGCACTGTCATCCAGTTCATTTATAAGGAAGCACAGCGCTCTGGAAAACCAGTCTTCTGTATTGTGGATGATACCATCTCCTCCAAAACAAAGCCTTCGTCACGGGCTCTGCATCCGATTGAAGATGCGTATTTCCACCAGTCCCATCTTAAGGGAAAGCAGGACTATGGACACCAGGCTGTAGCCGTCATGCTCTCCTGCAACGGTATTGTCCTCAATTATGCCATTGTCATGTATGACAAGAGCAGATCAAAGGTAAAGATCGTACAGGAGATTGCCAGTGAACTGCCCATACCGCCAGTTGTCTCCTATTTTCTCTGCGACAGCTGGTATACATGTGGCGACATCATGGACGCTTTTATCAAAAAAGGGTTCTACACCATTGGCGCACTGAAAACAAACCGGATCCTGTACCCCTGCGGAATAAAGCAGAAGGTCAGTGAGTTTGCCATCCATTTACGGAAGACAGATGCCGCTGTCAGCCTCGTGACCGTTGGCAGCCGGAGTTATTATGTCTACCGGTATGAAGGAAAACTTAACGGCGTTGAAAATGCAGTGGTGCTGATCAGCTACCCGAAGGATGCATTCCATGTCCCTAAAGCCCTGCGGGCTTTTATCAGCACGGATGTTTCCTTAAGCACCCGGGAGATTCTGGACAACTATGTGAAACGGTGGCCGGTGGAGGTCTTTTTCCGTCAGTCAAAAGACAAACTGGCATTTGACAGATACCAGGTCCGTTCATCAGAAGGGATTCGGAGATACTGGCTGCTGATGTCGCTGGCACATTTGATCGCATGTACTGGATGTGGTGAAACCATGTCCTTCGAGGACGGATATTCCTATATTTATAGCCATATCCAGGAAGAACGGATCCGTTTCATCTACCAGTGCGGAACAAGGCACATCCATTTTGAAGAAGTTTTGGC
>DKVI01000031.1 GCA_002491115.1 Lachnospiraceae bacterium UBA7182
TATAACGATCTGAAAAATGGCATTCACGAAACGACAGAGTACCTTGAATTGTTTCTTCGCAATCTCCTTTTGAATGAAAGTAATCCTCTTCATAACCGGACATTGCATATCAGCGGTACTTTCAAAGAACCAGAAAAAGTGAACATTGACTCGAAAAAAGCGAACATTGGAGAAGAAAAAGCGAACATTGAAGATGTTTTCACAGCAAAAACCGCTTCTCATGTTCAGGTATTACAAGAGGCATTGGGATCGGAGTTGGCATTTGGAAGATCGGATGTTCAGCGGGTGCTCGGCCTGAAACCGACAAGAAGCTCTGCACTGCTGCGTGAAATGGCAGAACATGGAATCATTGAGCCAGTGTCCGGACACGGAAAAGGCAAGTATCGATTCCAGCATCAGGAAAGGAAACTGGCGGTGGATATGAGCGAATACCAGCCGGTGCAGTTTTAGTTTTTGGGAGAGATGTTTTATGGATTTGACAAAAACAAGTAAATATTTAAGTTTGATTCTGCGCCACAAACCGGAAGCGGTCGGAATCACTTTGGACGAGCATGGATGGGCGGATGTGGAAGAACTGATCGCCGGGATACAGAAAACCCGTCCTTTTGATTTTAAGACGCTTACGAAGATCGTTGAAACAGACCATAAACAGCGTTATTCTTTTAATGAAGACCATACGCTGATCCGCGCTAATCAGGGACATTCCATACCTGTAGATGTGGAGCTGCCTGTGACTGTGCCGCCAAAGATCCTGTGGCACGGAACCAGGCAGAAGTCTGTGGCGTCCATTGACGAGCAGGGGCTGCTTCCCCAAAGCAGGCTCTATGTACATCTGTCCGGCGATCCGGATACTGCCAGGAAAGTGGGAAGCAGGCACGGAAAACCTGTGGTCTATCAGGTTCACAGCGGACAGATGGCGGAGGATGGGTATGTGTTCTATCGCTCTGTCAACGGCGTATGGCTGACAAAACGGGTGCCGCCAGAATACCTGGAAAAATAATCCGGGAGAGTTCGCACCTTTTTTTAAATGATTTTTCTTCCTGATACGGTTATGATTACCATACCGAGTTCCAAATGCACCAGGTTTCCGGGAAACCGGGCCTGGGCGGCGCCGCCGTCTTTTAGGCGGAAGGTGTATCGGATCGGCAGGAGATTTAGCGCATGATGTATCGAAGGTTCGAATCCTTCACTGTTTAAAGGAACAGTTAGCTTAGTGGGTAAAGCAATCATAACAATGCTGCACTTGAAAAGTGTAACTCCAAGACCTGGAAGACAGCGTCCATGGCTTTTCCCGGGAATCTTTTAGGGACAGGATACCGGTATTTGGTGATGCCTTGCGGCACATCAAAGCCTGTAATCGGACTTCTTTCAAGATTCCGGCCGGAAAAAGGCAGCAGGCGTTTCGGATACCGGAAGGCAGAATGCTTTGGACAGCCAAAGCCAGTCAGGGCAGAGGTCCTCCCTTGTATCGCCTTTCTTAAGAAACACTCCCCGTTTTTTCGGTGGGAAGGGCCTGCGCACTTCCGTATCAAAACTGTTATCAGGAGGTATTTATATGAAATATGTGATTAAAGAGCAGGAATGCGGCTATTTATTGAAAAACGGAGTCCTGGAAAAACTTTTGTTTGCCGGGAAATATAATCTGTTTTCCTGGATGGGATATGAACTGAAAATCGTATCCATGACAGGGGAAGTTGACACGCAGGGTATGCCCGCCAAACTTCTGATGGAACGCCCGGAGTTTGCTTCACGGGTCCTTCAGGTTCGGATTCCGGATGATTCCATCGGCATTCATACCGTAAACGGCGTGTTCCGCCAGGTTCTGATGGAAGGTGATCTTCTGTACTGGAACGTCTATGAAACCCACGAAGTCCGTCTGGTGAACGTGACCGGCACAGAGATGACAGAGGAACAGATTCCCCGGATGTACCGTCATCTGATTCCGGCGCGGCTGTACAAGAAAGTTGTTGTAAACGACGGTGAAACCGGACTTTTGTACATAGATAATCAATATACCAGACAGCTTGGCTGCGGGACTTATTATTACTGGGTGTATGCCCACGAAGTGTCCTGTAAAGTGTTTAACTTAAAAGTCCAGCAGCTTGATATATCCGGCCAGGAAATCTTAAGTGCCGATAAGGTGGGCATCCGCTTAAATATTCTGTGCAGTTATCGCATCAGTGACCCGCTGGCGCTGGTGCAGAAGATGGAAGGTTCCGGAAAGCTTCTGTACACGAAGATCCAGCTCCTGGCCAGAGAATATGTGGGGCAGTACCGCCTGGATGAACTGCTGGCGCAAAAAGAGGAGATCGGAAAGTTCCTCTATGAACGCATGGCCGCTTTGCAGGATGAATACTGTGTGAAAATCCTGGACATCGGCATCAAGGATATCATTCTGCCGGGAGAGATCCGGGATATTATGAACACTGTTCTGGTGGCGGAGAAGAAGGCCCAGGCAAATGTCATCATGCGAAGGGAAGAAGTGGCCTCCACCAGAAGCCTTCTGAATACGGCGAAGCTGATGGAAGAAAACCAGATTCTCTACCGGTTAAAAGAGATGGAATACCTGGAAAGGATTTGCGACAAAGTAGGCTCCATCTCCTTAAACGGAGCCGGGAATATACTGGAGCAACTGGCGGGACTGACGCTGCCTAAAAAGGCGGAACTTTGAACAGCGTAATCCCGGAGGCGCCCAGATCAATGAGTGGACGCCGCAGGGATGGAGCGGAACTTTATATAGGAGCAAATAGATGAAAGTATTACATTTAAGCGATCTTCATATCGGGAAATCGGTCAATGATTTTAATCTGATAGAAGATCAGAAATATATGCTGGAGCAAATCCTGGGGCTTATCAAGTCCCGGGATATTGACGTCGTCCTGATCGCCGGGGACGTCTATGACAAGACTGTACCCAGCGAGGAAGCAGTCAGGCTTTTGGACTATTTTTTATGCAGCCTGTCCGAACTGGACGTGGAAACCTTTATGATCAGCGGCAACCACGATTCAGACGAACGACTGCATTTTGGCAGTGCTTTGTTTGAAGCCAGGAAAATACATATCTGTGCCAAATATGATGGACATCTTTATACGAAACAGTTATCCGACGGGTTCGGTTCCTTAAATATCTGGCTTTTGCCCTTTGTAAAAGCCTCCCAGGTAAAACATTTTTATCCGGATGAAGAGATCCGCTCGTATGATGATGCGGTCAGAACGGTCCTTGCGCATGCAGAGATTGATCCGTCTGAACGAAATATTCTGGCGGCGCATCAGTTTGTCGTCGGAAAAAGCGGGGACCCGAAGACCGGCGGTTCTGAGAGCGCGGCTGTATTAAGCGTCGGCGCGGTGGAAAAAACAGGGGCGGACTGCTTTGATGATTTTGACTATGTGGCTCTTGGACATATTCATTCGCCTCAGCAAATCGGCAAAGAGACTGTGCGGTATTCCGGTTCGCTTCTTAAGTATTCTTTAAGCGAAGCGGACAATGAAAAATCGGTTCCGGTTGTTACCTTTGGGAAAAAGGGAGAGGTATCCGTGGAACTGGTTCCGTTAATCCCCCTTCGGGATATGAGACATCTGAAAGGAAAACTAAAGCAGCTTTTGGACAGGCAGAAGATAGAGGCGCCAGAAGACTATATCTATGCGACGCTTACGGATGAAGATCCCATTGATGATGTGATGGGCATTTTCCGCCAGTATTATCCCAATACCATGAAGATTGACTATGATAACGCGCATACCCGCGCGATGGAACAGACAGATTTGCAGGCGGCAGTCCAGGAGCGTTCCTATTTGGAGCTGGTGTCCGATTTTTACCGCATGATGTACGGATGTGAGATCAGTGAGGAAGAACTTAAGATTATGAAAGAAGCGGCAAAGGAGGCAGGTGTGATCGATGAGACCGATTAAACTAAAGATCAGCGCGTTTGGACCCTACGCGGGTGAGATGCCGGAAATTCATTTTGCACCATTTGAAGACAGAGGACTTTTTCTGATCTCCGGGGATACGGGCGCAGGCAAGACCACGCTCTTTGACGCCATCTGTTTCGCCCTGTACGGCGAGACCAGCGGCGCGTACCGGGATACGAAAAATCTGCGCAGTGAGTACGCGGGGCCGTCGGATCAAAGCTATGTGGATTTTTATTTTGAGCATCAGGGGAAACAGTATCATATATACCGGGAACCGTCCTATGTCCGGCCGAAAAAAAGAGGCGCAGAAGGCATGAAGACAGAACCGGAAAACGCCGTCTTTTATCAGGAAGGCCAACCGCCCGTGGAAGGTTTAAAGCAGGTCAATCAGAAAGTGGAAGAACTGCTGCGGGTGAATTTTAAACAGTTTAAACAGATCGCCATGATCGCCCAGGGGGAGTTCTGGAATCTGTTAAATGCCTCCACGGACGACCGGACGAAAATCCTGCGGACGATCTTTATGACCGCCGGTTATGAACAGATCAAAGACAGGTTAAAAGAAAAGAAAGACAAAAGCGATTCGGAGAGAAAGAAAACAGAGGCAAGCATCCTGCAGTATTTCAGAGAAGCGGAAGTGCCGGAAGAAGAAACACTGAAAGAAGAACTTTTAACCCTGCAGGAAAAAGCGGATCAAAGCGGCAGTGCGTGGAACATAGATGAGATGTTAAATATCCTGGTAAAGGTAATTCAGGCGGACGGCACTGCTTTGGCTGAAGAGAACAGGGTATTTCAGGACGCAAGCGACGCGCTGGAAGAAAAGAAACAGTCTCTCACCAGCGCCCGAACGAATAATGCTTTTTTAGTCCGTCTGGAGACATTTGAAAAAGAAAAAGAACAACTGGATGCCCAAAAAGACCAGACAGATAAGAAACGACGACTGATTGAAAGGCAAAAAGTTGCCGTCAGAAATGTAAATCCTGCTTTCGATGCGCTGCAAAAAGAGGAAAAAGAAGCAGGGAAGACGACCCGGGAAATACAGACACAAGAGAAAAAACTGGCCGAAGCGATTGAGAAAGTATCCCTGACAGACACGGCGTTTCAGCAGGCCCGTGAAGCACAGCCGGAAGCGGAGCAGCTGAATCAAAGAGCGGCTGAACTGGAAAAAGAGATTCCTAAATATAAGGAACGGGACAGGCTGCTTCGGGACGTTGCGTCACTGGAACGGGAAAAAAATACGCTGGAACAGGAAGAAACGCACTTAAAAGAAGAAGAGCAGAAGCTAAAGTCCACGATTCAGGAACTTGACAGGCAGATAGAAGAGCTGAAGGACTGCAAAGCAAATCTGGTAAAAGCACAGGAAACAGGAAGGCAGCTTTCGGAGTCAGGCAAAAAACTCAACAATATCCTGCTTAAAGACATGCCTGCATACGAAAAAGCGTTGGAAGACCGTGACAAAAAACAGAAACATTTTATAAAAGAGCAGGCATTGTATAACGATGCGGAAGCAAAACGCAGGCATTGCGAGACGATTCTGGACAACTGCCGTGCCGGCATTCTGGCGCGGGGGCTGGAAGAAGGAACCGCCTGCCCGGTCTGCGGCTCCGTCCATCATCCCAGGCTTGCTTTACTGCCGGATGAGACAGTTTCGGAAGAAGAGCTTAAAAAATTACAGGCGGCAGAAGACGCCGAGAGAAAGAAAAAAGATACCGCCCGTATTGCGTCTGAAAATGCAAATACATTTGCGGAGTCTTTGAAGGTGCAGCTAAAAGAGAAGATACAGGAATGCATAGAAGACCTGGATCAGGAAAGTCCTCTGGAAACGTGGTTTTCGTCCGTCTCACAGAAACTGGAACATCTTAAACAACTGTATGCCGCAAATAAAAAAGAAACCGAGAAGTTGCAAAAAGACTGCGGCACATATGACAAGGCTGACCAGGACGTAAAAGGAGCAAGAAAGCAGGAAGCGGATCTTGCACGCAGAAAAGAAGAGCATGCGGCAAAGAAGCAGGCAAATCTTGCTGCTTTTACGGAAAAATCCACTTCGTTGAAGGAATATAAACTGGAGTTTCCTGACGAAAAAACAGCCCGAAAGGAACAACAAAAAGCAACTGAAAAGGCTTCCGAAATCCAGACTATGATTAAAGACGCCGAAGAGAAAGCCCAGAACGCCGTCATAGAAAAGACCCGGGCGGATACCCGTCTGACGGCCCTGAAACAAACGCTGGAATCCCTGCAACATAATATCGCCGTATATGAAGAAGGTTTCCGGAAGAGATCAGCAGAGAATCATTTCACATCCCAAGAAGAATTTTTATCCTTCCTTACAGATGAAAAAGAAATCGAAAAGAATGAACAGGAAATCCAAAAATATGATCAACAGGTTGTTACCAATGCTCAGCAATTGGCGCAGGCCCGCAAGGATGCCGAAGGCCGGATAAAAGTTGACGAAACCGCTCTGGCGGAAGAAGTCGGCGAACAAACCCGCCGTGTGGACGCGCTCAGAGATCAGAAGATAAAAACCGGTCACAGGATTCAGCGAAACGCGGAGATAAAAGAAAAAATAGCCGAAAGAAAGTCGCCTCTGGAAACATGCCAGAAAGAATACGATCTTTGCAGCCGCCTTTACAATCTGGTCACAGGCAATCTGTCAGGCAAAGCAAAGATTACTTTTGAGCAATATATACAGGCTGCGGGATTTGACCGCATCATCGCCGCCGCCAACAGGCGCCTGTTGCCCATGAGCGACGGACAGTATGCGCTTTTCAGAAAAGAAGAATTAAATGACAAGAAAAGCCAGACAAGCCTGGATCTTGAAGTGCTGGACAATTTCACCGGCCGCAGGCGCCCCGTGGGTAATTTATCCGGCGGCGAAAGCTTTAAGGCTTCTTTAAGTCTTGCACTGGGCCTTTCGGATACAGTGTCATCCAGTCTGGGCGGCGTGCAGATGGATGCGCTTTTTGTGGACGAGGGTTTCGGGACGCTGGATAAGCGCTCCATCGAAAATGCCATGGACATCCTGATTCACCTGTCGGCTTCCAACAAACTGGTAGGTATCATAAGCCACCGGGAAGAACTGACGGAAAACATCCCCCAGCAGATCCGGGTGAAAAAGACCAAAAGCGGAAGCGAGATACAGATTGATCTGGGGTATTAAAGCTTGCTTCTATTAATTTTGTAATATGTCCCGAAAGATTCGCTGCATTGACAAAAAAACAAATTCCGTCTAAAATAAAATTATATTTTATTTTAGACGGAATTTGTTGTAAAAGGAGAGAACAAAATGACATATATCAGACGGGCTGTTGAAGACACGGTTGCGAAAACCTCCAAAATGTTCCCGGTCCTTTTGGTAACCGGCCCAAGACAGGTAGGCAAAACAACTCTACTGCAAAAACTGGCAGAATCACAGGAAAAAGATGGCGTAAACCGTAAATATGTCACTTTGGACGATCCGGACGCAAGATATCTGGCAAAACGTGATCCTGCTTTATTTCTGCAAAGATATTCACCACCGGTGTTGATTGATGAGATTCAGTACGCAACAGAACTGTTTCCTTATATCAAAATGAGTGTGGACCGCTCAAAACAAAAGGGGGATTTTTGGCTCACAGGTTCCCAGGCTTTTCGGCTTATGAATGATGTAAGCGAAAGTCTTGCAGGGCGTGTGGGCATTGTGGAGCTGTTAGGATTGTCTGATGCGGAGATTTACCGGACGCCGAGTGAACCGTTTTCTACTGATCCTCAACGCCTGATGCATCGTCTGTCTGTTACAAAACCCCGGGGACTCAATGAAATTTATCAAAGAATTTTTAAAGGCTCCATGCCGGAGCTTTATGCGGACGAGAACATTGACTGGGAGACGTATTATCGTTCCTATGTCAACACTTACTTACAAAGAGATATTCGTGATTTGGCACAGGTGGCGGACGAAATGCAGTTTTACAATTTTATGACAGTTGTCGCTGCCCATACTTCCAAGCCAGTCGTATATGAGGAACTGGCAGGCGCGGCAGGTATATCGGCGCCAACAGCCAAAAAATGGCTGTCAGTTCTGGTATCATCTCATATCATCGCACTGGTTCAGCCCTATCACAATAATGTCCTGAAGCGCGTTGTGAAAATGCCGCTTCTTCATTTCCTGGATACTGGCCTGACATCCTATCTCTTAAAATGGGGTAACCCGGAAGCGTTGGAAAAGGGCGCAATGTCAGGAGCTATTTTTGAAAGTTATGTGTTTTCGGAAATTTATAAAAGCTATTTAAACGCCGGAAAGGAACCTCCTGTTTTTTATTATAGGGATAAAGACCAAAAGGAAATTGACCTGCTGATTTATCAGAACGGGGTTTTATCTCCAATTGAAATTAAAAAATCCGCTTCCCCAGGAAAAACCGCAATCAGGCATTTCCATGTGCTGGACCAGGTGGGTGCAGATCATGCAAAAGGAACTTTCGACGGATTAGATGCGCTTAAGGCAGAAACAGGAACCGGAAGTGTTATCTGTATGGCACTGGATTTGCTTCCGATTGATGAAAAGAACTGGTATGTACCAGCCTGGCTGATCTGATATGCCAGATTACTGCACCCTTAAACGGAGCTATACTGTTTCATAGATTTTTTAGGGTTGTTTCACGAAG
>DKVI01000029.1 GCA_002491115.1 Lachnospiraceae bacterium UBA7182
GCTTCCGTAATCTGCTCATATGGCATACCCATATCCATCATTTTTTTGCGATTTCAAGTTCTCTTTCCTTCCTTGCATTGTGTAATGCCTGTGCCTCATCATGCCTTACCTTCGCACGGAACCTTTCCTTTTCACGGAATTCTGACGAAGCAGTAATCGTGTAATAAGCATTGATCGCCTGACTCATAACCGGCACCCCCATCTCTTTAATCTTCTTTAATTCCTCTTCCGTTTCCGCTTTGAACAGCGAAAGCCACAACAGTAACATATCATCCTCATCCACATCATCCGGCAGTTTGGGAAGCTTAAAGAAATGAAATCCCAAGCAGGTCTGTGACCAGTTTCTTTAAAAGTTCCGGGTACTGCACAAACAGCATTTTGAACAATGTATCAGTCTTAAACGTATATTCAAGCTTCCTCATGGCATCGTCTCCCTTAAATCTTACCGTTTTCTTTATAGATAGTATACCATACCTGATAACTGACTACCATAAAGATTTTGCGGCCCAATTCCTATCTCACAGTATTGGAACCTGGAGAAGATGGCAGTTACGGTATTTCATTCCCTGACCTCCCTGGATGTTTCAGCTATGGAGAGAATCTCTCACATGCAGGACAAATGGCAGCAGAAGCGGCAAGCCTGCATGTTTACGGTTTAGCACAGGATGGAGAAGAAATCCCGACACCCTCACTCTCACTCCCAAAAGACGAAATTGAAGACATGGTTGTTATGCCAATCACAATTCACCCTGACCTTTATAGCGCAAAACATGACAACGAACGATAAAAGAGAGCATCCCTTAGCTGTCAATTTAAACAGCCAGGCAACGCCCTCTTTTTTCCTCTACTTTTCACTTTCCATAACCTGCCCGGTGATCCCGGCCAGTTCTTCATAAAGTTCCTGGCTTGTAACCGCCGCGCGGATCTGATCCGCAGTCAGATTTAAAAAACTTTTGCCGGTCAGGTTCAGATAGACAAATCCTGCAAATAAAAACAGACAGATTGTAAATTTCAGTTTAAATATGGCAAGCGTCCCCGACGGCGCTTCTTCCTGCTGCGTATGCAGCCTTCCCATATCCCTTCCGTAAGTCTCCCGTAACAACTGTTCCCGATATGTACCCATGATCTCTCCTTTCCGGTTACAAAACCCTTCTTCAGAAAAATCATATGAAATTTGGGTACAAAAAATGCACTTTAGGTTTTTCTTTACCGATTCGCCAGCTCCCTGGTGATATCCTCCCAGGTCACGTTCCGCTCTGCCATCAGCACCATGGCATGATACAGGAAATCGGAGAGTTCGTATTTGATCTCCTCCGGGTCCGGATTCTTGGCGGCGATGACCAGTTCGGTGGCTTCCTCTCCTATCTTTTTCAAGATCTTATCGATCCCCTTATCGAACAGATAATTGGTATAGGACCCTTCCTTTGGATGAAGTTTCCGGTCCATGATCACGCCATACACATTCTCAAACACTTTCAGAGGATTGGTCTCTTTGTATTCTTTTTTCACCATATCCCGGTAAAAACAGGTATGGTTTCCGGTGTGGCAGGCGGCTCCCACCTGGCTTACTTTTGCCAGAAGCGTGTCGTTGTCACAATCGACGGACAGGGATTTTACATACTGGAAATGCCCGCTGGTCATCCCCTTTGTCCAGAGTTCTCCCCGGCTGCGGCTGTGGTAGGTCATCTTGCCGGTCTGAAGGGTCGTGTTAAAAGCTTCTTCATCCATATATGCCAGCATCAGAACTTCCAGTGTACGATAATCCTGCACGATGACCGGGATCAGCCCGTCCTTGCCGGTTTTTAATTCTTCCCATTTAACACTGCTCGTCAGAATATTCATCCGAAGCCCTCTGGCGGCAGCTTTTTGTTTCAGGCCCATAAAATCAGCCACTTCTGTGGAAAAATAAGCAGTAGATATACCATAGACCCACTTATTGGACAACACTTCGATAATCGCCGCGTCCGATGCGGCGGGGCTTATACTGATCACCGGAAGCAGTCCCTTATACGGGCAGGCGCTGTCCGAGCCGGACCAGAGGATCATGCTTCCCCACTCTTCCAAAGGCTGCGTAAACTGTCCTGCGTCTCCGATGCTGAAAGCAATCTTCTCTTTTCCGAAGCGTTTGGACACTTCCTCCGCCATCAGGACATTGCTTTCGCGCCCAAAATTCAATACCGCCTTGTCGCATCCGGCATACAGAATCTTTTTTACATCCTCCACACGCCGGATATGCCCGCCCGCGTACACGGGAATCTCCGCCGCCGCGCAGACCTGTTTCATAAGGCCGATATTCGTCTCATGTTCCTCGTCCGATTCTGACAGGTCCAGCATCAGAATTGCGTCCGCGCCGTTATCATTATAAAAGGAAGCCAGCTTTACGCCGTCCTGTCCGTTTACCTTCCCGCCTTTTAAAGGCATCACCGGGATTAAATATTTTATCTTCATACTTATAAACTGCCTTTCGTTGATAATACATCCGTGATCCGCTCATCATAGGAGACTGCCATATCCATCGCCTTGGCAAAAGCTTTGAACATGGCTTCACAGATATGATGGTTGTTGCTTCCGGACAACACTTTAAAGTGCAGGTTCATTCCCGCGCTATAGGAAACCGCATAGAAAAATTCTTTCACCATCTCCGTATCCAGATCCCCGATCCTCGGAACCGTAAACTGCGCATCCGACACATAATATGGTCTTCCCGACAAATCCACCGCGCACAGCACCAGCGCCTCATCCATCGGCAGGATACAGCTTCCGTAGCGGCGGATTCCCTTCTTATCTCCTACCGCCTCCAGAATCGCCTTTCCCAGCACGATTCCTGTATCTTCCACCGTATGATGGCAGTCCACTTCCAGATCTCCGTCTACGCTCACTTCCAGGTCAAACAGCCCATGTCTGGCAAACCCGTCCAGCATATGGTCAAAAAACCCGACCCCTGTGTCCGGTTTCGCTCTCCCGCTGCCGTCCAGCTCTAATCTCACCCGTATCTTTGTCTCTTTGGTATTCCTCTCTACTACCGCTTCTCTGCCCATAACCTCTGTCCTTTCTTACTCGAACCGAACTTTCACCGAATTTGCGTGCGCCGTCAGCTTCTCATTTTCCGCAAAATACATAATATCCTCTTTTGCTTTCTCAAGCGCCTCTCTGGAATAGTAGATAATACTGGATTTTTTCACAAAGTCATCCACCGACAGCGCCGAATAAAATCTTGCCGTCCCATTGGTTGGCAGGATATGATTTGGCCCCGCAAAATAATCTCCCAAAGGCTCGCTGCTGTTCTCTCCCAAAAAGATGGCGCCTGCGTTTCTTACCTTCATCATATCCTCAAAGGGATTCCTGGTTATAATCTCCAGATGCTCGGAAGCGATGGTATTTACAGTATCAATGGCGTCTTCCATGGAATCCGCCACCAGAATATATCCGTAATTGTCCAGAGATTTCTGAATGATCTCTTTCCTTGACAACACCTGTACAAACTTTTCTGCTTCCTCTGATACCTGCTTTGCCAGTGTCTCGCTGGTGGTCACCAGAATGGCGCTTGCCAGCTCGTCATGCTCCGCCTGGGACAAAAGATCCGCCGCCACATACCTGGGGTTCGCCGTCTCGTCCGCCAGCACAAGAATCTCGCTGGGACCCGCGATGGAATCGATGCTGACAACGCCTGACACCGCCTTTTTAGCCAGTGCCACGAAAATATTTCCGGGACCGGTAATCTTGTCCACTTTGGGAACGCTTTCTGTTCCGAAAGCCATGGCCGCGATGGCCTGGGCGCCTCCCATTTTGTAGATCTCATCGGCCCCCGCCTCTTTTGCCGCCACCAGGACTGCGGGGTTAATCTTTCCCTCCCGGTTACAGGGGGTCGCCATGATAATTTTCCCCACACCTGCAATACGGGCAGGTACGATGTTCATCAGCACAGAAGAAGGATAGACCGCCTTGCCTCCCGGCACATAGACCCCTGCCGCCGCCAGAGGCTCTATTTTCTGCCCCAGTAAAGTTCCGTCCGGCGTCGTGTCAAACCAACTGTAACGGCGCTGTTTTTCATGATAGCTCCGGATATTTTCAAGAGATCTTCGGATTGTCTTAAGAAGCCTGGGATCGACCTCATTGTACGCCGCTTTCACTTCCTCCTCCGACACAAGGATATTCGACACGTCCACGGCTTCGCAGTCGAATCGATGGGTATACTCGAACAGCGCCCGATCCCCCTCCTTTTTAATCCGCTCCACAATATCTGTGACAGTATCGTTATATTGCCCGTAGTTATCCGGGCTCCTCTTTAACAGATGTTCCTTAAGATTTTTTCTCGATGTCTCATTCAGTCTGATTATACGCATAATAGCATACCTCCTATTAGAAGTTCCGCTCCGCCCCTCCCATGCCCAGGGCTTCGCTGTTTACAGCACTGCTTTCAGATCATTGATGATCTTTCCGATGCGCTCGTTTTCCATCTTCATGCTGACCTGGTTTACCACCATACGGGCGGACAGAGGACAGATTTCTTCCAGCACCTGCAGACCGTTTTCTTTTAAGGTGGAGCCGGTCTCCACGATATCCACGATCACCTCCGAAAGCCCTACGATGGGCGCAAGCTCTATGGAACCGTTCAGTTTGATGATCTCCACCGTCTGGTGCCTCTGGTTATAAAAATACTCTTTGGCGATATGAGGATATTTGGTCGCCACCCGGATTAATTCCTGATGCTTTAACAGTTCCTTCGCCGATTCCGGCCCGCAGACGCACATCCTGCATTTGCCGTACCCTAAATCCAGCACTTCATACATCCTGCGGCCTTCTTCCAGGATCGTGTCTTTCCCGACGATCCCCACATCCGCCGCCCCGTACTCCACATAAGTGGGTACGTCCGGTCCTTTGGACAGGAAAAATTTCAGCTTCAGTTCTTCATTTACGAAGATCAGCTTTCTGGTCTTTTCGTCCTTCATCTCCTCGCAGGTGATGCCCACCTGTTCAAAAAGTTTCATGGTCTGTGCCGCCAGGCGCCCTTTTCCAAGGGCAAATGTTAAATACCGCATACTTTTTATCCTGCCCCTCTTAGTTCATATAGATCATTTCGTCTGTATTGTTTTTTCCTGCCTGTGCCCGGACGGGTACAAGTGCCCCGGCGGGCAGAAGCGCCCCGGCGGGCACAAGCGCTGCCTCATATCCTGCCTCCCGAAGTTCCATGGCCTTTTTGATGGCTGCTTCCGCCTGCGAAGGTTCATAGACAACCTTGACCCTGCGTACAGGCGCTTCGGTCTTTACATTCTGTCTGGACAGCGCGCTCATCAGACGGTCCACCACGAAAACAAAACCGATGGCGGGCGCCGGTTTCCCAAAGTGATCCATCAGCGTGTCGTAACGTCCGCCTTTAGCCACAGGCTCACCGGTCCCGTAAGTATAAGCCTGGAATATGATACCTGTATAATATCTGTACTTACTGACCACACCCAGGTCAAAGGTAATATATTTCTCACAGCCGTAACAGACGGCCAGTTCATAGATCCTTTGCAGCCTTTGCAGGGCTTTTTTCGTATCTTCCGTCACCGCGTAGGCTTTTGCTTTTTTAAGAATCTCCACAGAACCGAACAGATCCGGCAGCGCCGCGAACGCTTCTTTTAATTCTTCCCGGATAGAAAGAGGCTCTAAAAGTTCCCGGACGCCGTAAATATTTTTATTGGATATCAGCTCCCGCAGATTCAGCTCCATCTCTTCATCCAGGCTGGATTCCCGGAGAAGGCTTTTAAAAAAATCCACATGCCCGATGCTGACCTGAAACTCGTTCAAACCTGCCCTTTTTAAAGACTGCGCCACCAGCGCCACCAGTTCCGCGTCCGCCTCGACGCTCTCATCGCCGATCAGCTCGGCGCCGATCTGCGTCGTCTCCTTTAAACGCCCCTGGAAATCTGAATGGTTAATAAAAGTATTGGCCGTATAACACAGGCGGACCGGCATATCCTCCCGGGTAAAATATTTTGCCACCGCCCGGGCGATGGAAGGCGTAACGTCCGGCCTGAGCACCAGGGTATTGCCTTCCCGGTCAAAAAATTTATACAGTTCTTTGGAAGACACCGTACCTACCTCTCTGGAAAACACGTCAAAATACTCAAAGGTCGGCGTCTGGATCTCCTCATATCCGTAACTGTGAAGGACTTTTTTTAATATCTGCTGCACATAATCCTTCCTTCTGAACTCTTCATTATAAATATCCCGTACGCCTTCCGGTGTATGTAATATCTGTTTGTACATAGTAACCTGTTTATTCCTTTCCTGTTATTTTTCCTGCTCCAGATCGCGGCTTAAGGGTTCCAGATAGGGCACCAGAAATCCTTTGCCCGCCTCAAAAAAATACGCCTGGTCCAGCTCTTCCATACGAAAACTTTTCCTGCCGCCCTGTAAGGCTCTCTCCCAGAAAATAAGGAGCTGGCGGATATGCAGATAGTAAAACTTCTGCCCGGCAGTGTAATGGATGATCAGAAACGCCTTTCCTCCCTGTCCTTCAAAGTCTTTCATAAATTTTACCTGATGTTCATGAACATTGTGCAGCGGAAACGTCGCCGTATTGCATTCCTTTGCGTCAAAGCAGACCGGAATGCCCTGCACGGCCCCTATATAATCCACTGTACTTTTCTGTTCAAAATAAGCAAGTGTGATATGGTGATGTTCTTTATCTATTTGAATCGGTGTAATGGGGGTCGGCACCTTCTGAATCAGCGCCAGCCCCTTCTCCCTGTATCTTTCATTGGTCCGGTTGATCATATCCTCCAGCGTGGAGCCCCGAAGTCCTCTTGTATTCCAGGTAGACATGACTGTTTTACCTATCCTTTTTGGCTCTTCAGGGGTAATGG
>DKVI01000079.1:0-2272 GCA_002491115.1 Lachnospiraceae bacterium UBA7182
CGGAAGTTTTTGTTTCATAGTAATGAAAAAAGCATTGACTTCGAGTTACCCGAACCTGCTATGCTTATCTTAGCACAAAAGGCAACCATGCTCAAGTGCTTAAATATGAATAAAATTGGAGGAGTGATTATGGACACGATTACTTTAAACAATAACATTCAAATGCCTATGCTCGGTTTTGGAACATTCCTTACAAGCGGCTCAGAGTGCGAGGAAAGTGTTTTGACCGCACTTAACAACGGCTACCGTATGATTGACACAGCGGAGGCATACGGTAACGAGGAAGCAGTGGGAAATGCTATTATGAAAAGTGGTATTCCCCGTGAAGAATTGTTTATTGTTACAAAAGTGAACTTCCGTTCTTATGAGAACACCTGTGAAACCGTAGAAGCGTCACTAAAAAAACTGAAAACCAGTTATCTTGACCTTGTACTGCTACACTGGCCTTTTGGAAACTACTACGCCGCATGGAGGGAACTGGAAAAAATGTATCAAAAGAAAAGAATCCGGGCTATAGGAGTTTCTAATTTTGATACAGACCGACTAATTGATTTAATTGAGTTTAATGAGGTGCTTCCGGCGGTTAATCAGATTGAAACCCATATGCTTTGTCAGCGCCGCACAGAGCATGAATGGCTGGATAAATACCATGTCCAACATATGGCTTATGCACCGCTGGGACAGGGAAAAAAGAACGAGATGTTTCAAAATCCTGTTTTAATAGAAATTGCAAAGGCTCATGGAAAAACCGCCGTTCAGATTGTGTTGCGGTTTCTCATACAGAGCGGCGTTGCGGTTATTCCGAAATCAATCCGCAGTGAACACATAAAAGAAAACTTTGAACTGTTTGATTTTAAACTGGATAAAGGAGAAATGGAGCAGCTTATAAAAATGGACATGGCAGCCCCTATGATTGGGACCCCAGAAAATCCGGTTACGGTTGAAGCTGCTATGAAATGGCAGGTGAAATAATGAATACAGAAAATCATCAAGGCGGCGCAGGCTACTCCTGTTGCTATGGTGTCAAAGAAAATACCCAATTCCCCGTAATTCCCTATTGTAATGCGTCTTGCATGGTAAAAAACATTGTTGCGGTTATGAGCGAATGTAGCGTTAAGCGTCTGGTTTTTATGGGTGCGGTTGGTATCTACAATGAGATCCCGGTTTGGGGAAATGCGAAATCTGAACAGGAGGGGCGAGCCGCGTTGAATTACTTATTCGGAAATGATGTTCATGGCATTGAACGTACAGCCCATAAACATAGCCACAATCAGCACAGCGGGGATGAAAATGTCCTGGAAACTTTCCAGAATGTCAGAGCGCTCCAGCGTCAAAACTTTCACCGGCTCCGCCTCTGCCCGCCGTTCATAGAGAGCCGGGAGTGTAGCCGCCGCCTGCTGAAAAATGTCCAGTTCGTCCCCGCTGATTGCTGTTTTGATGCTGTCCTCGTCCGCTTCCACGCCAATGACATTGGTGGATGGTTCCTTGATGGCGGCGATCAGTTCTTCCGGCGTTCCATAGACCGTTACCGGCCCGTACCGCTCCAGCCATGTAATTGTCTGCGGTGGCAGGTCGTTTTTCAGTGCGCCGAAATGCAGTTCGCCCAGGCTGGACAAATCAATCGACCCCATAAATTGAAGCGCCACGGCTACCAGGATGGGCAGCAGGAACGTCATCAGAAAGAATTTGTCCCGCAAAACACTTTTTATCTGATATTTTAAGCCTTTCACGTTTCACCTCTCCTTTCCGATTTCCCGATGGAACGCAAGCCGTACCACCAGGAATAACAGCAGGATCACAACCATAGCGCCGGCATAATAGATTGGCGAAACAGTCATTCCGAAATAGGCGTTTTTCAAACCCATGTAGACGTGATAGAACGGATGATAGCCAATCCAATCAAATTTGACCGATGTATTGGCAGACAGAAATACAGGGGTTGCTCCGAAAATGGCAATAACCAGATAAGCCAGTGTAAATTGCCGGAAGTCTTTCAGCAGCAGGGCGCAGAGCAAGCCCACCAGGGCCATCATGAGAGACAGGATGGCTGTCTGGAGCAGGACCGCGGGCAACACCGCTGCTCCGTCGGCAATCCCCACATTCAACAGGGTAAGCAGCACCGCAAAGGCCAGATCGGAGAGCAGAAACACCGCCAGCTTGGACAGGAGAAACAGGCTTTTCCGCAGCGGGAGAATGGCGTGGACACGGATCACTCCCATGCCTTTTTCCTTAAACAGAACAGCGGCAATCCCCAAAAATCCCACAGCGGCCA
>DKVI01000079.1:2561-5127 GCA_002491115.1 Lachnospiraceae bacterium UBA7182
AAAAAACAGCAGTTCGCAGGTGATTTCTTTCCTCGCCTTTTGTTCCGGCGTATTTGTGCCAAGTATCTCCGGGGTATGACTGGCCGCAGGCCGCAGTAAAGACAGGGCGTAGTCCGCCCGGTGGTGGTCAACGTATTCGGCACCTTTGTAGAGTACCACCTGCACTTTCCCGGCGCTGGCATCCAACCCTACACCGTTGGGATCGGTCAGCAGAGCGGCGTCCAAGTCCTCCATAGAAGAAACAGTCTGCATCAGGGGCGATTTTCCTGTCTGTGTCCCGGCGGGGTCGTACAGATACACATTATAGGGCGGCATCTGCATGAAACGGATATAGCCCAGGTTCACATAGGCCGTATAAAGGACAAGAAAGCCTGTCGCCATCAGAAAGAATTTCCCCGACACCAGCATCCGGAAGTCCTTTTTGAACAGGGCACAGAATCCTTTTCCCATCAAGACAGCCCCCTTCCTGTGTACTGGATAAACATATCCTCCAGGGTCGGTTCCTGGGAAGGGATGCTGCTGTTCTTCTCTTTCAGATGTTTGGGCGTGTCCAGGGCCATCAGTTTCCCGCCTGCGATGAACGCCACCCGGTCACACAGTAAGTCGGCATCCATCATGTTGTGGGTGGTGATAAAAACCGTTGTTCCTTTTTTGCGCTCCTGTTCGATGATCTTTCGGAACAACACCGCGCCGGAGGGATCAAGGCCGCTGGTGGGTTCGTCCAGGAACAGCAGCTTAGGATTGCTCACCAGCGCCCGCGCCATGCTTACCCGCTGGCGCATCCCCTTAGAGTAGGAGGATACCGGCTTTTTCAGAAAGTCCGGTTTCAATTCCAGCATGTCCAGCAGATCCCCTACATCCCGCCGCTGCTCCCGGGGATAGAATGAGGCAAAGTAGTTCAGATTTTCCACGGCGCTCAAATTGGCGTACAGGTAGGGAAATTCAAACAGGACGCCGATCTTCTGAAAAAATTCCTGGCCGTGGATGGCAAAGATGTCCTGCCCGAACAGGGAGACTTTGCCGCCGTAACCTCTTAAAATCCCGGTCAGAATTTTTTGAGCCGTAGACTTCCCGGAGCCGTTCGGTCCCAGGAAACCGAAAATTTCCCCGTCCTCCACAGTGAAGTTCAGACCGTGGAGGGCCTGCTTGTCTTTACCGTAAGAGAAAGTCAGGTCTTTGACCTCGATCACTCGTCGTCACCCCGCTTTCCACTCTGGCCTTTCTTTTGCTCTCGCTGACGCCTGCTCCACCATTTCATAAACCTGACCTTGAAAGGGATGGAGATCATCAGCACCGCCACGATCATCAGCCACCAGTACCACGCTAGACCTGAAAACATAAAAAACCCTCCTTATTTGTGATAGGGAGAGTTTAGGCAGGTGATGTGAAATTGGTGTGAGGCCGCTGTGAAATCCGTGTGAAATTATTCTGTGACGGGGATGGAGAAATAGAACCGCACCCCGCCCGCCTGGTTTTCCGCGCCATAGGGAAGATTTTGCATGGACAGGATTTGCGCCACAATGGACAACCCCAGCCCGGAACCGCTATATTCTGCGCCGTTGTTCCGGTAGAATTTTGTCCAGATTTTTGACAGCTCATTTTCCGGAATGGGTCTGCCCTGATTGAAGATGGAGAAATGTAGCGTCCCACCATCTACCGTCACTTCCATCCGCAGGACGCCGCCAGCATATACATTTTTCCTGGCGTTGACAATCAGGTTGTCCAAAACCTGCTCCATGCGCCTCCTGTCTGTTCGCACAAAAACCTTTTGCTCCGGCAACTCGTATTGCAGTTCAAAATTAGTGTCCGGGGCATCAATCAAAAGCCGCCCGGCCACCGTTTCCACCAGGTCCACAAAGTCAAACCGGGTGACATTCAGGCTTGCGGCCCCGCTTTCCAGAGCCGACAAATCCAGCAGCGTTACAATCAGGTCATTCATGCGCTCCACTTCGGAGACAATCACCTGGGCGTATTTCCGCTTTTTGGCCTCGTCCGCTTCGTCCTGTAAGCCCTCGGCATAGGCCCGGATAATTCCCAGCGGGGTTTTCATTTCGTGGGATAGGCTGTCCACCAGCTCCTTGCGCTCGGCCAGCAAAAGCCGCTCTTTTTCCACATCCTTTTCAAGCTGCGTGTTTGCGTCCTCCAACCGGGCAAGCGCCCGTTGCAGATTTTCGGCCATCGTGTTCAGACTGGCGGACAGTTCCCCAAATTCATCGGTTGAAACAAGGCCACAGGGGGCCGAAAAGTCCAGGCCCGCCATGCGTTTTGCGGAAGCGTTGAGTTTGTCAATCGGTTTTGTGATAAAGCTGCCCATAAAAAAGTCGATGCCCAAAACCAACAGCAGGACAAAACCCAGCCAAATCAGGAAAGCGACGTCCTCGCTGACAGGCAGGCCGGTAGAGAAAACGTAAGAAAAAATCAGCGCAACTCCCGCCAGCTTGGAGAGCATCAGCACCTTTTTCCGTACAGTGCGGAGAGAAAACCATTCTTTCATACTGCCACCTCGAATTTGTAGCCGGAACGGATCAGCGTGACAATATGTCTGCCCTCGTCCCCCAGCTTTTGC
>DKVI01000079.1:5458-5830 GCA_002491115.1 Lachnospiraceae bacterium UBA7182
GTCCACGGTTCGGGTCGTTCCCTCAAAATCATAGCCCCAAACACGGTTCAAAAGCTGTTCCCGATTGAATATCTGCCCAGGGTTTGCCATCAAAAAGGCGAGTAGTTCATACTCTTTATGGGTCAAAGTGATTTCCTGACCGTCAAGATAGACCTTGTGTGCGTTGGGGTGGAGCATGATTTTTCCTATGGTGATCGCTCCGGCGGAAGCGGGGGAAGATCGACGCAGGAGGGCGTTCACCTTTGCCAGCAGCACTTTGGGACTGAATGGCTTTGTCATATAGTCGTCTGCGCCGTAATCGTAGCCTTTCAGTTTATCATCTTCCGCACTTTTGGCGGTCAGCATGACAATAGGCATATCGCTCATTTCCCG
>DKVI01000079.1:6119-24813 GCA_002491115.1 Lachnospiraceae bacterium UBA7182
GTGGGGCATCATCACATCCAGGATTATTAAATCCATAGGATGATTTTTCAGCGTGATAAGAGCATCTATACCATCGTCAGCGGTAAAGCAGGTGTGTCCGCCTCTTCGCATATAGTCCGCGATAATATCTTGCATGGCCTTTTCATCTTCAACAATTAAAATATTTGCCATAGTGCCTCCTAATTCCCATAGATGTCCATGTTGTTTCGATTATATTTCCTATCAGGCAAAAAGGCAAGGAGACATATGGGCGATTATTAAGTTAAAAGCAGAAGGATAAAAGAAATTTTGGAGCGGATACATTTATTGGCAGAGAGCCAACGGTTATGGTATTTGATACAAATAGGAAGAGACTGTCTCCTGGTACAGACTATGAGGTAGAAATGGATACAGACAATCATACTAAAACAATTCAAGGAGGGAAAACGGACTGTATTATATAGATAAACTTGTTGTCAAAACATACAGAGAGATCAGCAAAGAATGTTTTATGATAATGCTGGAAATCTGATTGCGTTATGGCTGGCCGGTGGGTATAATGTAAGCAGAGGAAGGAAATTTTGAAAAAGCTACAGGAGAAAATTATTGGGCTGCCTTTAAAGCGGGCAGAGGCGTATCTGGAGCAGTATGGAAAGCAGCTTGTATAAGGTGCTGATTGGTCAGGGAAGAAAGAAGGAACAGACGTCATGGCAAGGACTGTGGGAATCGGAATCCAGAGCTTTGAGAAAATAATCGAAAACAACTATCTGTATATCGACAAGTCGGATTTTATCAGAGAATGGTGGGAAAGCGGGGATGATGTCACGCTGATTACCCGTCCAAGACGTTTTGGGAAGACCCTGAATATGAGCATGACAGAGCGTTTTTTCTCTATTGAATACGCGGGACAGGGACAGATATTTGAAGGACTGTCCATATGGAAGCATGAAAAATACCGGAAGCTTCAGGGAACCTGGCCGGTGATCATGCTCAGCTTTGCAGGGGTAAAAGAGACTATGTATCAAAATGCACAGAAGAGGCTGTGCCACATGATTACAGAGTTGTATAATCGGTATGACTTCCTGCTGGACGGCGAGACATTAAACGAAAAGGAAAAAGAATTTTACGGGAAAGTTTCTGATGATATGGAACCGTATATAGCTGTGGAAGCGCTACGGAGCATGTCGGGCTTTCTCATGCGGTATTATGGGAAAAAGGTCATCATTCTTCTGGATGAATATGACACACCCATGCAGGAAGCCTATGTTTATGGATATTGGGAGGAGCTGGTGTCTTTTACCAGAAATTTGTTTAACGCGACATTTAAGACAAACCCGTATATGGAGCGGGCCATTATGACCGGAATCACCCGGGTGAGCAGAGAATCCATGTTTTCAGATCTGAATAATCTGGCTGTAGTGACTTCAACTTCAAACAAATATACAGATTGTTTTGGATTTATGCAGGATGAAGTATCTTCTGCATTATCTGAGTTCGATCTGTCAGATATGGAGGAGCATGTCAGAGACTGGTACGACGGTTTTACTTTTGGCGGAAGAACGGACATTTATAATCCATGGTCCATCATTTGTTTTCTCGACGAGCAGAAACTGGGCATCTACTGGGCCAACACCAGCAGCAACAGTCTTGCGGGCAAGCTGATCCGGGAGGGCAGCAGGGCTGTCAAGCTCACGATGGAAGAACTTCTAAGAGGCGGCATACTCCGCACAAAGATTGATGAACAGATCGTATTTGACCAGCTGGACTATAATGAATCGGCTATCTGGAGCCTGTTGTTGGCGAGTGGTTATCTGAAAGTGGAAGAACATACATTTGACGCCGATACCGGAAAGGAAGAATATGTACTCCGGCTTACGAACAAAGAAGTGCGGCTGATGTTCCGGAACATGATCGAAGGGTGGTTCAAAAATTATGCGCCTGCCTATAACGATTTTATCAAGGCGCTGTTGGCGGACGACAGAAAGGCAATGAACCGTTATATGAACCAGGTGGCGCTCGCCACATTTAGTTACTTTGATACAGGAAGACATCCTTCTGCAACTTCGGAACCGGAACGCTTCTACCATGGATTCGTGCTGGGCTTGATGGTGGAACTGGAAGATCGGTATACGATTACTTCCAACCGGGAAAGCGGCTTTGGGCGTTATGACGTGGTGTTGAAGCCAAAAAGTACCGCAGACGGCCGTGGCTGTGATGCCATGATCCTGGAATTTAAAGTATATGATCCAGAGGACGAGGCATCACTGAAAGACACTGTAGAGTCAGCCCTTTTGCAGATCGAAGAGAAACAATACGCCGCCACGCTTATGGCGGAGGGGATTCCCGCTGATCAGATCCGGAAATACGGGTTTGCATTTGAAGGGAAAAAGGTGTTGATTGGGAAAGGGTAAGGCCCCGCTGTGCCTGACAGGCCGTATAAGATTCAATTTGTGAAAGCGAGAACGAAAATGGCAAAGAAAAAAGTCTATGCAGTAAGAAAAGGAAAGATAACCGGTATTTTCAGCACCTGGGACGAATGTAGGGCCTCTGTGGAAGGCTATCCTAACGCCGAATACAAAAGCTTTCCGTCGGAGGAAGAAGCAAAACTATATATAGAAGGAACCACGGTTCAGAAAGACTGGCGCTGCGACCAGGTCGTCGCTTATGTGGACGGCAGTTTCGACCAAAAAATCGGAAAATATTCTTTCGGCTGCATTCTCCTGATTCCCGACGGCAGGATCGTACGGGAGTCAGGTAACGGGGATAACCCTGAGTCGGCGGCGCTCCGCAATGTGACCGGGGAGATGTTGGGCGCCATGTTCGCGGTTAAGTGGTGCCATAAGAACGGCTATCCCGCTGTCAGAATTTGCTATGATTACTCCGGTATAGAGATGTGGGCTACCGGCGGATGGAAAGCAAAGAATGACCTGACGCAGAAATATGCGGAATTTATGAAAAATCATGGAAAAGTCATGAACATCTCTTTTAAAAAAATAGCCGCCCATACAGGGGACCAATATAATGAAGAAGCAGATCAATTGGCCAAGGCGGCCCTGAAAGAAGGAAACGGCATCCCTGCCATTCAGGCTCTGCCGCCGCCGGCCGGACAGTAAGTGTCTGGACAAAGGAAGAAAAGGTTGTGCAATATGCATAAAAAACGTAGAGCAAAATTATGCAATAATACGAAAATGACGAAACATGTTGACAAAATTATATGCAGACTATATACTACAGATAGTCATGAAACGCGTTTCAAAATTTGAAACAGAGGAAACATAAATGGCAAGCATTAGAGAAGTGGCAAGATTAGCAGGCGTTTCCCCTTCCACCGTATCACGGGTTATGAACAAAACTGCGAATGTAGACGAGGACAAAAAACAGAAAGTACTCGCCGCGATTGAAGAAACGGGTTTCAGACCAAATGAACTGGCAAGGGCATTATTTAAACAGTCCTCCCGAATCATCGGAGTGATTGTCCCGAACCTTGAAAATCCGTTTTATAATGAGCTGGCAAAAGCGGTAGAAGAAGAAGCATACAGGAATGGTTACAAACTTCTGCTTTGTAATTCCAACAATAATACGGAAAAAGAGCTTATGAACATCCGGATGCTGGACCAGATGAAGGCAGACGGCATCATTATCCTGACATACAGCGACAAAACCGGGCAGGCAGTCGCCGACTGCCATCTTCCTGTGGTGGCGGTGGACCGACAGCTTACAGGCAGCGGCCAAAGCGCCTATGTGGAGGCTGACCATTATAAGGGCGGCAAGATGGCTATGGCGCATCTTCTGGACTGCGGGTGTAAAAATATTGTGTTTTTACGGGGACCTCTGGAACTGTCCAGCGGTCTGAGCAGATATCGGGGCTATCAGGAGATGTGCCAGAAATATGAGCTTCCTGAGCAGTGCATTGATTGTCTGTATGACTATGAGGATGGGCTTCGGGCGGCCAAAGAGCTGGTGAAACGCTATCCTCAGGCGGACGGCATCATCGCCAGCAACGATATGGTGGCAATCGCTTCTTATAAAATTCTGATAGGCGCGGGATACCGCGTGCCGGAGGATGTGCAGATCATCGGATTTGACAATATTCGTTTTAGTTGGCTGATCACGCCGGAATTTACCACCGTGATTCAGCCGATTGAGAAAATGGGAACACTGGCAGTGGAGATCATTATAAAGCATGGTCAGGGACTGCCGTTTCAACAAGAAAATATACTGGACGTTTCCCTGGTGGAACGCCAGACAACCAGAAGAAAGGAGTGAGAAAGATGAAATTAGCAGTAGTAGGCAGTATCAACATGGATATGACTGTTACCGCGGAGAGAATCCCGTTGAAAGGAGAGACTTTAAGGGGCGACAGCATAAACTACATACCCGGCGGCAAAGGCGCCAACCAGGCGGTAGCGATGGCAAGGCTTGGCGCAGAAGTGGAGATGTTCGGATGTGTGGGAGACGACAGCAATGGAAGGCAGCTTTTGGACAATTTAGAGCGTGCGGGTGTGGGAACACGGCATGTGAAGATTTCAGAAAAGGTACCTACAGGGATCGCCATGATCACGGTGGCGGAGAACGACAACACGATCGTGGTTGTACCAGGGGCCAACGGGGAGGTGGATCGGGCTTATATAGACGGGATCAAACCGGCGCTGACAGCCTGTGATATGGTTGTGCTTCAGCATGAGATCCCGCTGGATACGGTACATTATGTGGTGGAATTTTGCCATGAGAATCAGATCCAGGTGGTTTTAAACCCGGCTCCGGCGGCAGAAGTCCCCATGGAGATCATTGAGAAAGTGACCTATCTTACGCCGAATGAACATGAGGCCGTTCTGATCTTTGGAGAAGGCCAGTCCACGGAAGAACTGCTCAAAAAGTATCCGGAGAAACTGATCATTACCCAGGGGTCCAGGGGTGTCTCCGCGTGCTTACATACGGGAGAGGTTCTGACAGTACCCGCAAGACCGGCGAAGGTTGCGGATACCACGGGCGCAGGAGATACGTTAAACGGCGCGTTTTCTGTAAGAAGAGCGGCGGGAGATGATCTTAAAACGGCGCTTGCGTATGCCAATACGGCAGCCAGCCTGTCTACGGAAAAATTTGGGGCCCAGACCGGCATGCCCACTGCCAGCGAAGTAGAAAGGGAGATGGGGAGATAAGCCTATGAAAAGACAGGGAATTTTAAACAGTGATATTTCCAGGGTGCTTTCCTATATGGGACATACGGACCGCATCTGCATCGGAGACTGCGGCCTTCCCGTACCTGAACAGACGGAGCGGATCGACCTGACCGTACGGTTTGGAGTGCCGTCTTTTATGGAAGTCTTAAAAGAAGTCGCAAAGGACATGAAGATTGAGAAGATCATTCTGGCAGAAGAGATCAAGGAGAAAAATCCTGCGATGGAACAGGAGATCTTTCAATTTTTTGACTGGTTTGAAACCGGTTGCGAAACGGGTTTCAAACCGGCTAAAATAGAGACGGAGTTCGTACCCCATGCGGAACTGAAGAAAATGACAGGAGAATGCAAGGCAGTCATCCGCACGGGCGAGACAACGCCCTATGCGAATATCATTCTGCAGTCCGGCTGCATTTTCGGCTAGACTTCGGAAAATAAAACCCAGGTAAAATTCAGACAAATTTAAAACTCAAACAGGAGGACGGGACATGCAGATTGAAATGCGTGGAATCGACAAGTCGTTCGGGGGAAACGCCGTACTGAAAAACGCGGGTTTTCTGCTGGACCATGGGGAGATTCATGCACTGATGGGGGAAAACGGCGCAGGCAAGTCAACGCTTATGAAGATCCTGACCGGCGTATATACCAGAGACGCAGGCGTGGTGATCGTTGACGGCCGGGAAGTATGCTACAAAAGCCCTCAGGAAGCGGAAAAAGCGGGGATCGTGTTTATTCATCAGGAACTTAATGTACTTTTCGACCTGACGGTGGAAGAAAATATGTTTCTGGGAAAAGAGATCAAAAAAGGGTTCGGCGTATGTGACAAGAAAGCCATGCGCCAGGAAGTGAAGAAGATCCTGGACCGGCTCGGCGTGGATATCGACCCCGGGCAGCGGATGAACGAGCTGTCCGTAGGGCAGCAGCAGATGATCGAGATTGCCAAGGCGCTGATGGTGGACGCGCAGGTGATCATTATGGATGAGCCGACGGCGGCGCTTACCCAGAGTGAGACTACGGTCTTATTCCAGGTGGTAAATTCACTGAGGGAGAAAGGCGTATCCATCGTCTATATTTCTCACCGTATGGAAGAGATCTTTGAACTCTGCGACCGGATCACAATCTTAAGGGACGGCTCTTATATCGGAACCAAGAAGATAGAAGAGACTGATATGAATGATGTGGTCAAAATGATGATCGGCCGTGAGATCGGAGAGCGCTATCCGGTGCGGGAAGCAAAGATCAAAGATGTGGCATTTGAGGTAAAAGGCCTTAACTGCCCGGGTGTATTTAAGGATGTATCTTTCCAGGTTCACGCAGGGGAAGTGCTGGGAGTATCCGGTTTGATGGGTGCAGGAAGAACCGAGATCATGCAGGCCATCTTTGGAAATATGCCGCATGTGACCGGGGAAATCTACCTGAACGGCCAGAGAATTTACAACAAAAATCCCCAGGAAGCCATGAAAAACGGCATCGGATTTATCACTGAGGACAGAAAAGTGGAAGGACTGATGCTGGAAGAAAGTATTATGAAAAATATTTCCATCGCCAACCTGGGACGGATCTCTAAAAACGGCGTGCTGAACAAAGAGGCGGAAGACACTCTGGTAAAACAGGGAATCGAGGAACTGCATATCAAATGCTTCGGTCCCCAGCACGAGTGCAATAATTTAAGCGGAGGCAATCAGCAGAAAGTCGTGTTTGCCAAATGGATCTATACCGAACCGAAAGTGCTGATTTTAGACGAACCTACCCGGGGCGTGGATATCGGCGCGAAAAAGGAAATTTACAGCATTATCAATGACCTGGCGGAAAAAGGCGTGGCGATCATCATGGTATCTTCGGAACTTCCCGAGGTGCTGGGCATGTCTGACCGGGTGATGGTCGTAAGAGAAGGTCTGGTCAGAGGCATTCTTCATAAAGAAGAGGCAAACCAGGAGAATATCATGATACTTGCAACAGGAGGAGAGTTAAATGAATAACAAAAAAGCAGCCAATTACATACAGGAATTAGGCGCGCTGATCGCGCTTGTCCTTCTGGTGCTGGTCATCGGAGTTGTCAGCCCGGAATTCAGGACTATCAGTAACTTTTTATCTCTGCTTCGGCAGTCGTCCATCAACGGATTTATCGCTTTTGGTATGACCTGTGTCATACTCACAGGCGGAATTGATCTTTCTGTGGGTTCCGTGCTTGCTCTGACAACTGCGTTTTGCGCAAGCTTTATTTCCAACGGGATGCCGGTGGGGCTTGCCATGCTGCTTGCGCTTGTGATCGGTACCGGTTTCGGCCTGATCAGCGGCCTCCTGGTCACCAAAGGACGCCTGCAGCCGTTTATTGCCACCTTGATCACCATGACCGTATACAGAGGTCTGACCATGATCTTTATGGATGGAAAACCGATTTCCAATCTGGGTGACAGCTTCTTTCTGAAGCTGGTGGGAAAAGGAAATATTTTCGGTGTTCCCATTCCGGTTCTTTTGTTCCTGGTCGTGTTTGCGGTTTTTGTGTTTGTGCTGGAAAAGACGACATTCGGCCGCAGGATTTACGCGACAGGAAGCAACTGGAAGTCTGCCAAACTGGCGGGTGTGAATATTGATCTGACAAAGATGGCAGCGTATGCCATATCCGGCTGTATGGCAGCCGTGTCCGGCCTGATCCTTTTATCCCGCCTGGGTTCTGCACAGCCCACACTGGGAGACGGCTACGAGCTGGACGCCATCGCGGCAGTCGCCCTGGGCGGTACAAGTATGAACGGCGGCCGCGGACGGATCTGGAAGACCTTCGTAGGCGTTCTGATCATCGCCGTGCTGAACAATGGATTAAATATCTTAGGCGTTTCTTCCTATTATCAGGATGTGGTAAAAGGAATCGTAATCCTGATTGCAGTCATGTCTGACCAGAAACGCTGACCAAAAGTATGAGGTAAAACTAAAAAACAGCAAAGCCCCGGAAGCGCCAGATTTATTTCAGGATGCGAAGCAGCCGGAAATGAATCTAGTACCGGCGCTGAAGGGATGTAGCGGAACTTAAATAAGGAGAATTATGATGAAAAAATTAGCAGGTATTTTATTGGCAGTTACTCTTGTGTTTTCCATGGCAGGCTGCGGCGCCGTGTCCGTGGACGGTGAAACCAGCAAAAGTTCGGATGACAGCAGCGCGTCTGAAGGCGGAAGTGAGAATGCAGGCAGCGGAGCAGTTGGCCTTGCGATTTCCACGCTGAACAACCCGTTCTTTGTTACTTTAAGCGAAGGCGCCCAGGCGGCGGCAAAGGAGCAGAATATAGACCTGATCGTAGTGGATGCAGGCGACGATGCGGCGAAGCAGACCAATGATATCGAAGACCTGATTTCCAGAAATATCAGTGTGCTGATTGTCAATCCGGTGGATTCTGACGCGGTGGCTCCTGCGGTCAAAGACGCCGTCGCAAAAGGGATCAAAGTTGTCTCTGTAGACCGTGTAGTCAACGGTGTGGATGTGGATTGCGCCATCGCTTCCGATAATGTGGCAGGTGCGGCGGCAGCCACGGAATATCTGGTCAGCCTGATCGGTGAAGGCGCAAAAGTAGCAGAACTTCAGGGGGTATCCGGAGCCAGCGCAACCATTGACCGCGGGGAAGGCTTCCATAAAGTAGCAGACGAAAAGCTGAACGTAGTATCCAGCCAGACTGCCAATTTCAACCGTTCAGAAGGCATGACCGTTATGGAGAATATGCTCCAGGCCAATGCCGATATCCAGGGCGTGTTTGCGCACAACGATGAGATGGCACTGGGCGCAGTGGAAGCAATCGGAGGAAAAGAGATTGTCGTTGTAGGGTTTGACGCCACGGATGACGCCATGACAGCCGTTTCAGAAGGCAGGATGGCAGCGACCGTTGCCCAGAAACCGGATCTGATGGGCGCTACCGCAGTAGAAACCGCAGTCAAACTGATCGCAGGTGAAACCGTAGATAAAGAAATCCCGGTAGAAGTAGAACTGGTGACCGAGTAAATTCTGTCCATATATTGCCCTCTGTGCAGCCAGGCACAGGGGGTATTTTATAAGGAACCGTTTTCCATTTGACGGGCCGTATGTTTATTGTTATGATCATACGGGAGGTGCGTTGCATGCAGGAATTGGAAATACCGTATACTTATTGTAATGGAAGACTTACGGTGGAAGTCCGTCTTCAATACCCGTCTGATATCTTCCTGGTGGATTCACTGAATTTCAGAAAATACAAGGCCGGAGAAAATTTTAAATTTTATGGAGGACATTATGATTATTCTCCTGTCTATATCCGGATCATAGGTTACGGTCCCAGATATCTGATTGTCCGGGGAAAGGGAAAATACCAGTATCGTTTTTTGTGAGAGCCTTTATTTTATGAATTGGTAGAAAATGCGACGAATGAATCGAAAGTTCGTTCGGTTATTTTCGGCAAAAGGCGGTGGAAAACCGGTCCGGAGAGCTGTTTTTCTGTGTAAGATGCAGAAATGATACAAAATTTTAATGAAAAGTTGACAAGTGCTGTAATATCTGATAAAATCCCTGTAACAAATGTAATAATTTTGTAATAAGTAGTCCGGCGGATGCCGAACTTGCAACAGGAGGTAACAACAGATGTGGAAAAAAGGTATGGCAGCGCTTTTGCTTGCAATGACATGGTTATGCCTGTCCGGATTTGCAGGTCTGGGGAACGAAGGAGAAGATACATTAAACGCGTTGTTGGATCAATTGACATCGGAAGATGTTGAGGTCATTCTTACAGAGGACGAGTGGGAAGGCAAAGCCATTGCGAAGGTGGATGATTCTGTCAGCGTCCGTGCGGCAGCCGACCCTGACGCCATGGTCATCGGTAAGATGTTCAAAGGCGACGGAGGACAGATTGTCGAGCAGGAAGAGGACTGGACGATGATTCAGTCCGGCAATGTTACAGGGTGGATCAATAATGAATACCTTGCTTTTGGCGTGGAAGCCAAAGAACGGGCAGAAGAGGATGTGGCCAAAGTGGCTACTGTCACCACCCAGACATTGAAAGTAAGGCAGGAACCCAATACCGACGCTCCGGTCATCGACCTGATCGGGATGGGCGAGCAGATCGAGGTCGGCGCGGAGGAAGACGGCTGGCTGGAGATCGTATACTCAGACGGGGCCATTAACTATATCTCCTCTGAATATGTGGATGTGGAGTATGATTATGGCGAAGCAAAAACGATGGATGAGATAGAAGCAGAGGAAAAGGCACGCCGGGAGGAAGAAGAGGAAGCGAAGCGGACTGCGAACCTGGGCGCAATTGCGGCGTCCGGTGATGAGCTTACACTTCTTGCAGCTCTGATTCAGGCGGAAGCGGACAATCAGCCGTATGAAGGCCAGGTTGCCGTGGGAGCCGTAGTGATGAACCGGGTAAGAAGCAGCGCATATCCCGGCACGATTCCGGATGTAATTTCCGCACCGGGTCAGTTTGGTCCTGTGGCGACCGGACGTGTGGCCGCGATTATGGCATCCGGTCCAAGAGCTGTCTGCTATCAGGCTGCTCAGGCTGCTCTGGATGGAGAGACTACAGTCGGCACGCTGACCCATTTCCGCAGGGATAACGGAAGCATCAGCGGTATCGTAATCGGAAATCATGTATTTTATTAAAATAATCCCCGCCATTTCGGATGAATGGCGGGGATTGCTGCGCTTCGGATGAAAAACGCTGGTAAATCGTATAAAAGTGTTGTATAATAGAAACAAATACAAGGAATGGGGGAATACAATGTTACTGTCAAATCCGGCTATTATCTGGTTAGGACTGGTGATTCTCCTTCTGGCGATTGAGATTGCGACCATGGGTCTGACGACCATATGGTTCGCAGGCGGCGCGATGGCGGCGTTCCTGTCCACATTTTTCGGAGCGGATGCAGCCGTACAGCGGACGATCTTTATCGTCTTGTCTTTGGTTCTTCTGGTCTGCACACGCCCCATTGCTGTTAAATATATGAAAGGCAACAAGGCGAAGACCAACGCGGACAGCCTGATCGGGCGGATTGCGGTGGTTACAAAAGAGATCGATAACCTTGCCCAGAGCGGGGAGGTCATGATCGCGGATATCAGCTGGACCGCAAGAAGCCGGGATGATGCCTGCAGGATACCGTCCGGCAGTAAAGTGAGAATCCATGCCATAGAAGGCGTAAAGTTGATTGTTGAAGAGGAGGAACAGTGATGCCTGTTTTAGTAGCTTTATTAATTTTGGTCATTTTAATCATTTTTGCTTCCTGCATTAAGATTGTCCCTCAGGCCAGCGCGCTTGTTATGGAGCGTCTGGGCGGGTATAACGGCACCTGGGGCGTGGGTATTCATTTTAAAGCGCCGTTTATAGACCGTGTGGCCAAAAAAGTCACGTTGAAAGAGCAGGTGGTGGATTTTGCGCCCCAGCCTGTGATTACCAAGGATAACGTAACCATGCGGATTGATACAGTCGTATTTTTCCAGATCACAGATCCGAAGCTCTTTGCCTATGGCGTGGAGAATCCCATTATGGCGATTGAGAACCTGACTGCCACGACCCTTCGTAATATTATCGGTGATCTGGAGCTGGATCAGACACTGACATCCCGTGAGACGATCAACACGACCATGCGCGCGTCCCTGGACGTGGCTACGGACCCGTGGGGTATCAAAGTCAATCGTGTGGAGCTTAAAAATATCATTCCGCCTGCCGCGATTCAGGATGCCATGGAGAAGCAGATGAAAGCGGAGCGCGAGCGCCGTGAATCCATCCTGAAGGCAGAAGGTGAGAAGAAATCCACGATCCTTGTGGCGGAAGGTAAGAAAGAATCTGCAATTCTGGATGCGGAGGCCGAGAAGCAGGCGGCAATCCTGCGGGCGGAAGCCGAGAAGGAAAAGATGATCAAAGAAGCCGAAGGCCAGGCGGAAGCCATTTTGAAAGTCCAGAAAGCGAACGCGGACGGACTGCGCTTCCTGAAAGAAGTCGGAGTGGATCAGGCAGTACTTCAGCTGAAGGGGCTGGAAGCCTTTGCGAAAGCGGCGGACGGTAAGGCGACCAAGCTGATCATCCCGTCCGATATCCAGAGCCTTGCAGGACTGGCGGCGTCGGCAAAGGAACTTGTAAAAGATTAATTAGATGCAGGGGGACTGCCGAAGAAAGTTCATACGGCAGTTCTTTCCTGTTGTTGCGGAGGAAAGATTCATATGGATTTAAAAGGAAGAAATTTTTTAAAACTTCTGGACTTTACGCCGGAAGAAATATTGTATCTGCTTGATCTGGCGGCTGATTTAAAGGCGAAGAAAAAGCAGGGGATTCCCGTGGATACGCTTCGGGGGAAAAACGTGGCTTTGATTTTTGAGAAGACCAGCACCAGGACCAGATGTGCTTTTGAAGTAGCGGCGTATGATCTGGGCATGGGAGCGACATATCTGGATCCTGCCGGCTCTCAGATCGGAAAAAAGGAAAGCATTGCGGATACAGCCCGTGTGTTGGGCCGTATGTTTGAAGGGATCGAATATCGCGGATTTGGTCAGGACATCGTGGAGGAACTGGCCCGTTATGCGAATGTGCCGGTATGGAACGGTCTTACCAATGAATTTCATCCTACCCAGATCCTGGCGGATCTTCTGACCATACGGGAGCATCTGGGAACATTGAAAGCAAAAGTAGTCTATATGGGCGACGCCCGTTATAATATGGGTAATTCATGGATGGTTGGCTGCGCAAAGATGGGAATGGATTTTACCGCCTGTGCCCCCAAAAAATACTGGCCCGCGCAGGCGCTGACAGAGGAGTGCCAACAGATCGCGAAAAAGACCGGTGCAAAGATTACTCTGGAAGAAGATGTGAAAAAAGCGACAGAAGGTGCGGATGTGATTTACACGGATGTCTGGGTTTCCATGGGCGAACCGGATGAAGTGTGGGAAGAGCGTATCAGGGAGTTGTCGCCTTATCAGGTAAACAGGGCAGTGATGGAGAACGCGGGTTCTGAGGCGATCTTTATGCATTGTCTGCCTGCCTTCCATGATTTGAAGACCACGATTGGCAAGGAGATCAGCAGTAAGTTCGGCATCGATGAAATGGAAGTGACAGATGAGGTGTTTGAATCTTCTCAGTCTGTCGTGTTTGACGAGGCGGAAAACCGCATGCATACGATAAAAGCAGTCATGGCGGCTACCTTGGGTGCATAAAAGAAGGTGGCGCCGGACATGAAGTTTGTATTGCAAAAATATCAGATTATCTCCGTTACTTTAAGCCTTTTGATTCTTTGTGCAGGGTTTACTGCCGCATCGGATCAGGAGAAACGGGGGATCTGTTTCCTTCTGGCATTGTTGTTTGGCATACTGTTATATGCGATCGGCAGTATACGGGCGGGCAGTCTTAAAAGGCTGCCTGTCTGTGTGATTGAAGGATGTATGTCTTTGGGCCTTCTGGCGGCGGCAGTTTTAGTTTTGCTGCGCATGGGGGGGATTTTATGAAAACGAAATTGCTGAGAATATTAAGGGAGACGAAAGAATATGTCTCCGGACAGCAGCTTTGCGAATGTTTCGGCGTATCCCGGACGGCGGTCTGGAAGATGATCGGCCAGCTAAAAGAAGAAGGCTATGAGATAGAAGCGGTCAAAAACCGCGGTTACAGAATTGTAAATACGCCGGATGTAATGTCTTCCCAGGAGATTTTAAGCCGTCTTCATTCAGAATGGATGGGACATAAGTGTATACACCTTACCAGCATAGATTCTACCAACAATTATGCCAGGAAGATCGCGGAGGAAGGCGCTTTGGCAGGAACATTGGTGGTGGCGGACGAACAGACGGCAGGAAAAGGCAGGCGTGGAAGAAGCTGGGAGACGCCCGATCATGTGAATATTATGATGACGCTGCTTTTACGTCCGAGGATTCACCCCGGTCCTGCGCCGCGGATGACGCTTCTGATGGCTATGGCAGCAGCACAGAGCATCCGTGCAGAGACGGGCCTGGAAGCGTTCATTAAATGGCCCAACGATGTTGTGCTGAACGGAAAAAAGGTATGCGGAATCCTGACAGAGATGAGCGCTGAGGTGGACTATATTAATTATGTGGTAGTTGGGATCGGCATTAACGTAAATCAGGAATCCTTTCCCGGGGAACTTGCCCGGACGGCCGGTTCTTTATATCTGGCACTGGGGAAGAAGATTTCCAGGGCCGCATTGGCGGTTCGCATCGTTGAGCGCTTTGAAAAGTTGTATGAGACGTTTGTAAAGACAGAAGATTTAAGAGAGCTGTATGAGGAGTATAACGGAATGTGCATCAACTGCGGCCGTCAGGTACAGGTGCGGGAACCGGGTAATGTATATACGGGAACGACAGATGGCATCAATGAAAAAGGTGAGCTGATCGTCCGCAGAGAAGACGGCGAAACGGTCTGCATCTATGCAGGCGAAGTATCCGTACGCGGATTGTATGGTTATGTGTAGAAAGATGCGGAACTTCCAACAGGAGAATATGATTATGTATCATACGAGAGTGACGCTCTGCGGAGCCAGTGCCTATGAGCAGAAATATTATTTGAACGAAGATTTTAATAGTCTTCCGTCCCAGATCCAGGACGAACTGAAGATTATGTGCGTGCTTTTTACAGAAGATGTGGGAGGCGTGCTGACCCTGGTATTTGACGAGGACGGAACGCTGCTTCTGGAAGTATCGGCGGATGAAGGCGACCTGCTCTATGACGAGATCGGAAGCGAACTTAAAATCCGGCAGATACAAAGGCAGAAGTCGGATCTGTTGGAAGCGCTGGAACTTTACTACCGAACCTTTTTTATGGGTGAGACGAAGAAATGATACAGACATTACAGATCGGCGATGTAAAACTTGAGAATAACCTGATTCTTGCACCGATGGCAGGCGTGACTGACCTGCCATTTCGTCTGCTGTGCAAAGAGCAGGGGGCAGGACTTCTGTGTATGGAGATGGTCAGTGCCAAAGCCATCTATTTCCGTAATAAAAATACAGAAAACCTGCTTGCCATTGACGACAGGGAGCCGCCGGTGTCATTGCAGCTTTTTGGTTCCGACGCGGATATCATCAGCGAGATGGCCAAACGAATCGAAGAACGCCCGTTTTCCATCCTGGATATCAATATGGGCTGTCCCGTGCCAAAAGTAACCGGGAACGGGGAAGGTTCGGCTCTGATGAAAGATCCCAGACGGGTGGAGCAGATTATCTCAAAGACGGTGCGCGCGATCCATAAGCCGGTGACTGTGAAAATCCGTAAAGGATTCGACGAATCCCATGTGAACGCGGTGGAGATTGCCCGGATCGCGGAGGCCAGCGGCGCAGCGGCGGTGGCAGTTCACGGAAGAACAAGGGAGCAGTATTACAGCGGCAGGGCAGACTGGGATATCATCCGGCAGGTAAAAGAAGCGGTTCGTATACCGGTGATCGGAAACGGCGATGTGGATACGCCGGAAGCTGCGAGGAACATGCTTTTGCAGACCGGCTGCGACGGCGTTATGATCGGCCGGGGTGCCCAGGGGAATCCGTGGATCTTCCGTCAGATCCTTCACTGGATGGAGACAGGAGAGAAAGCAGATAAGCCGTCCAAAGAGCAGGTACAGGAAATGATTCTGCGCCATGCCAGGCTTCTGGCAGAGCATAAAGGCGTTTATACGGGGATTCGGGAAATGCGCAAACATGTGGCCTGGTATACGGCCGGGTATCCCCATTCGTCCAGGCTCAGGGCCAGAGTCAATGAAGTAGAAAGCCTGGAACAATTAGAGGACTTGATCAGGAACCTCTGACATATATTGGTAAAAAGACAGATAAAAGGTGTACCTGTATATGGGATGGATGAAAAAGCTGCTGTGGTTCTGGAAAAAAGAAGAAGTTACAGAAGAAGAGATGCAAAGTCCCAAAGAGGAAAGAAGCTTTCGCTTATATATAGAAAAGATTCCTGAGCTCATTGCTTATTTCAGAAGGGAAAAAGGAATTGCCAGAAAGGATCTGGAACTGGTCTTGATAGACAATGAAGATCAGCCCGCCTACCGGATGCTTGAGGCTGCTGAACTTCTGGCGGCGGACATAAGGATTTTTTATATAAAGACCGGCAGGCCGGACGCTTTTGAAGCATTTGCGCAGGAAGCCATGGAGGAGCAGGGGCTTTTGGTTATTTTACTTCAGGAAGGTTTAAAAGATCATCTGCCCGGGAATCTTATACTGGACGCCCGGGATTGGGAGAAGCAACTTGACATTCTATCCGCAGTAAGTTATAATAGCGTAATTATGTAAAGCCATGGAAGCTTGTGCCTGGCAGACAGGTCTGATATAAAATTTGGAAATGGATTGGAAGGTGTAGAGGATGGCAGAGAAGAAAAATATTTTGACTTATGAAGGTCTTAAAAAACTGGAAGATGAACTTCAAGACTTAAAGGTAGTCCAGAGAAGAGAGATCGCGCAGAAGATTAAAGAGGCGAGAGAACAGGGAGACCTGTCGGAGAATGCCGAGTATGACGCGGCAAAAGACGAGCAGCGCGATATCGAGGCAAGAATCGAGCAGATCGAAAAGATTCTTAAGAATGCCGAGGTCGTGTTGGACGAAGAGATCGATTTGAACAAGATCAGCATCGGGTGCGTGGTCCGTGTGCTGGATATCGAATATAATGAAGAAGAAGAATACAAGCTGGTAGGTTCTTCAGAAGCCAGCAGCCTTCAGAATAAGATTTCTAATGAATCCCCCATCGGGCGTGCCCTGATCGGGGCGGAAGTCGGCGACATTGTAGATGTGGAAGCGCCGGCAGGAATTGTGCAGTATAAAGTACTCAGTATTCACAGAGCAGGCTAAGAGGTGAACAAAGTGGCAGATACAAAAAACGTCCAGGAACAGGATATTAATCAACTGTTAAAGATACGAAGAGACAAGCTTGCGGAGCTTCAGGCGGCAGGCAAAGATCCGTTTGTGATCACTAAGTATGACGTGACCCATCACAGCGGGGATATCAAGGAACATTATGATACCATGGAAGGCCGGACCGTGCGTGTGGCAGGCCGTGTTATGCAGAAGCGCGTAATGGGAAAAGCTTCTTTTTGTAATGTACAGGATTTAAAGGGAAACATTCAGTCCTATGTTGCCAGAGACAGTATAGGAGAAGAAAGCTATAAAGATTTTAAGAAATATGATATAGGCGATCTGGTAGGCATAGAAGGGGAAGTGTTTAAGACGAAGACGGGTGAGATATCCATTCATGCATCCTCGGTAACGCTTCTTTCCAAAAGCCTTCAGATTCTTCCGGAAAAATATCACGGACTGACCAATACAGATTTAAGATATCGTCAGAGATATACAGACCTGATCATGAACGAAGAGGTGAAAGACACCTTCGTAAAACGCTCCAGGATCATCAGCGCGATCCGCCGTTATCTGGACGGTGAAGGGTTTATGGAAGTGGAAACTCCCATGCTGGTGTCCAATGCAGGCGGCGCGGCGGCGCGTCCTTTTGAGACCCATTACAATGCGCTGGATGAGGATGTAAAACTGCGTATTTCTTTGGAGCTGTACCTGAAAAGGCTTATCGTAGGAGGCATGGAGAGAGTCTATGAGATCGGCAGAGTATTCCGCAACGAAGGCGTGGATACCCGGCATAATCCGGAGTTTACGCTGATGGAGCTGTACCAGGCATACACCGATTATTATGGTATGATGGAACTGACGGAGAATATGTTCAGGTATGTGGCACAGGAAGTGTTAGGAACTACCCAGGTGCCTTACGGTGACCATATGATCGATCTGGGCAAACCTTTTGAGCGCCTGACGATGATAGACGCCGTGAAAAAATACGCAGGCGTAGACTTTAACCAGGTGGCAGACACCGAAGCGGCTAAAAAACTGGCGGACGAGCATCATATCGAATATGAAGCGCGTCATACCAAAGGCAATATTTTAAGCCTGTTTTTTGAAGAATACTGCGAAGATAAACTGATTCAGCCGACCTTTATCCTGGATCATCCCATCGAAATATCTCCGCTGACCAAGAAAAAGCCGGATAATCCGGAGTTTGTGGAGCGTTTTGAACTGTTTATCACAGGCCGGGAGATGGCCAATGCCTATTCCGAACTTAATGATCCCATCGACCAGCGGGCCCGCTTTGCCGCTCAGGAAGAAGCCTTCGCGGCTGGGGATGAAGAAGCGAACCATACAGACGAGGACTTCTTAAACGCCCTCGAAATCGGTATGCCTCCCACTGGCGGAATCGGCTACGGAATCGACAGGCTGGTTATGCTGCTGACAAATTCACCGGCGATCAGGGATGTGTTGCTTTTCCCGACGATGAAAACGCTTGGCAAAGAAAACCAGTAAAATCAAGGGTTTGCGGACTTAAAGATAGTATGGTACGACAAGAGTACGACAAAATAAACTCTCTTAACGGGTTAAAATAAATGATTTTAAATTAAACTCGTGTCAGTTCAAGTTAATATTTTGTACGATAAGGACATTTTTCTAAAAGAAAATTTTAGGGAAGTGTCCTTTTGTTATGGTCAAAAAACAAAATAAGAAATGGAGGAAATGAACATGAGTAGTACAGCGTTAGGAGCA
>DKVI01000097.1:0-484 GCA_002491115.1 Lachnospiraceae bacterium UBA7182
AACCTTCGTGAAACAACCCTAATAAAATTCAAATTTTGCTTGACAAATAAGTAAGTATATGTTATGATACAGCTAACAAAAGGAACGGAGTGAAGTTAAAGATTAACATTTGATGTATTTAAAAGTTTTAGTTATTTCTTCACTATCTGTCCTTTTGACATTATTGTAATATGCGATGCATTTAAAAGTTTTAATCGCATTTATGCAATCTCTTTTTAAAGGTTAACATTTGATGTATTTAAAAGGATGTACTGATATTAAGTACATAAGGCTATACAGGAGAGCGACAGTCTGATTGGGATTGTTGCTTTTTTCTGTTTTTGGAAAAATTTAGCCAAGATGGGAAGTCCTGACCAGTAGGAAAGAAAGGAACCAGGTATTCGCACACATCCTGTTTGTTGAAAATCCATGGAATTTGTGATAGAATGTCTTTGGGTGTCACCGGGATGGTGGACGGCTGGCCCTCTCCGGAGGGACTGCGACC
>DKVI01000097.1:748-26429 GCA_002491115.1 Lachnospiraceae bacterium UBA7182
GAGCGGAAATACTGGAAGGGAGGGCGACGCTTATGTTGACGTTAGAAGGACTTATTGCAGTACTCAGCCTTTGTGTTGGTTGCTTTGGCCTCGGATACGCCATCGGGCGTAACGATAATCACAAGACGCAGAAATAGCCGCCCCGGTCCTGAGAAAACTGAGCGGCTATTTCTGTAGCTATTCATAATATCGGGCCAGCCGTCTTCCGGTGGCACTCTTTTTCTGATCCCAATATAACATAAATGGTTACTGATTTCAAGTCTGATCTTTTGTTATATTCGGGTATCCTGATGTCGGAAACGATTCCCGATGCACCCGTTCAAGGGTACCTGAGATGCTGGACACACCACCCAGCTAAAATGATTACGTTTTTTCTATGTGTCACAATAGCTTTTATAAAATCTGTACAATTTGCTCATATAAGCAACTGCTTTTATCATGGCGGAAAGTTTTATTGATATGCATATGGCCGAATAACCAGGCTTTATAATCAACCGTCTGCTTGATTTCCTGTAAGTAGTCTGTCAGTTTATCGCTTTTATATAATCCTGCTCCACCGTCCATACGCTTGAGTAATGAGGTGTAAGGACTATGCGTAATGATATAATCTACTTTATTATTTACCTTTTCAAGATTCAATAATCCTTCTTTCATTTCTTCTTCATCTGGAAGTTCCCGCGCCCACCAGCTTATATGATTAATTCTGTACAATGCATATGGATCTCTGTCCAGCCTTTTCTTTTTCTTTTTAAAATCCGGATCGTCCGGCTCTAAAATACCTGCTGATATATCGTGACTGCCTGCGCCGCCGAAAGCAAAGAAAGATTTATCTTCAATGGTGAAGATCTGTCCTCTCATCAGATGGATTACGGAAGGCCTGATAAAATTTACTTTGCCGCCCTGCCATTTTTCAACCGGATATGCATCAAGCCTGTCATAGCACTCATGATTTCCATCAACAAAAAGAGTTGTAAAAGGTTTTTTTTCAAGCCAGTCAAGCCAGTATTTTTCAGTTCTATTTTCCCCTCTGTGATCCCATACAAGACCGAAGTCGCCGAGGATTATAACGGTATCATCTTTTGTCATTTCTTTTTGTTCTGGAAATACATCGGAGGACAATCTGTAAGGATTTCCATGTATATCACCTGTGACCCAAACACTCATATGAATTACCTCTTTTCTTTGCTGTTCATTTATTTTTTAAAGATATTTGGGAGCTGTTCAGCTCCCCCCTTGTGTATTTTATTTAATGATATCATAAAGGATAAAGATCCGGAATATGGTAAAATCAGATCGTTAAGGCCAGGAGCATTAGCAGGAGAGTACATGCAGTCCCATATGGTTATAGCACGCCATTTCGCGTGTGATATGGTACTCTGACAGTTCGATCAGCATCAGATCATTTAATTCTTCTGTGAGTCCGGCCTGGGCATACGCCGCAGCGAATTTGTTGAATTTCGCTTTTACGTTTTCAAGTTCGCCCCAGCCGTGCAGGATGTCGTCTGTCCTTGAGACTAGAATGGCCGGGTTTTCAATGATGTTTCCGGAATATCCGTTGATGATGCTGCCATTTTCCATGTAGCAGGTATGCATATTGATCATGAGAATATCCTTTCTGTTATACAGGCCGATCCTGTCGAGCTAGTTCTTCTTCGGTCACGGCGGTTCCGCAATATACAGTCAGTCCGTTTTCGTACTGGTATTCAAAATCCAGGCTAAATCCCAGATCGTCGGTACCTTCGGCATACAGTTGCGGTCGGTCAAGCCTGATTTCCGTCAATCTTTCTTCTGGGAAATGATCGTATAGTTCGCTGTTTTTACAGATCAGATCCGAAAGGAAATGTTCGTAATCTTCATACAGATGTACGCCGTTCAACTGACGGTTGAAATAAACTTTTGCAATATACATGTTAGGGTTCTCCTGTGAAACTGTGATTTTTGGCAGGTTTCGGTTCTCTGAAAGAGGGTATGAATAAAAAAAGTCCATGGGGCGCATACGTGCCCCATGGACTGCATAAGGTTTAATAGTAATGAGTGGAAACGGCTGTAACTATGGTCCTGTTATGGTTTTTATGTTTTCACCACTGTTTCCACGCATATCCATTGGTTTTTCGGTTGCTGTGTCGTCCGACGTGACCGCTTCCGCAGGAACTTTACCTGCTTCTTCACCGGTTATCTCTTCTGATTCCTCCAGTATATCGACTGTGCCATCGGATATTTCCCCAGACGTCTCTTCGGAGGTTTCCGGTACTGTCACCACATCTTCGGTACGGGTATCAAACGGCTGGATGCCTGAAGCTTCGGCATTGCTTTCCGCTGGTTCGTCTTCCGGCCATAAGTTGGGCGGAAAGTAGGATACGATTTCTGTACAGTACTTCCGGATAGTGTCAAAAGTGTACATATCGTACCAATAGATGTATGAATCGTTGTATTCAACGGTGGTTACCATTTCTTTTTCCAAATCTACCTTTACTACAGCAGCCACATGGCCCTCCGGAGATACCGGGGATAGCTCAGGAAAATAAACTGCATCCCCAACTTGTAGTTTTTCAGGATGTTCCTGATCTTTGCCATAAGACGGAAGACGGAGTTTGTTCAGATAAGAAATAAGATAAGTATTTATGCCTGAAACCGGGGCGTCATTTCCGGAAATCACATTATCCAAGTGACAATACGGTCCAAAAAGTTCATACTGCATTTGAGCTACAAGCCCTGCGCAGGCTGTAGTACGATCCGGGTTTTTATAATATTCATTGATTCTTTTAATGGACTGGTTGGTATAATAGCGGCCGCCTTCGCCCCGTGACCAAGGGGTTCCAGGTCCGACGTATCCCGATTTCACACGATTAATCATGTCCTTATAGATTTCTTCCGGGTCAGGTACCCAGTGCTTTACGTTTCTAAGATCATTTCTTCCGCATCTTTTGCAGGTATAATAATCCGCCGCCGGTCCATTGTCCTTTGAAGCGGTTTCCACAGTTTTTACAAGTTCCTCATCATGACCGAGAGCCGGGATGGTGCCTTTTCCAGAAGAAGTTCTCAGCCCGCAGTTTCGGCAACGATTGCTATATGTCCCGGTGGCTTCACAGGTCGGCTCTTCGTCAATGACTTGTTCCCATTCATGTGCGATTTTCGGGATCTCCCTGGTTACAACGGATGTGCATCCTTCACGCCTGCATGTGAAGGTTTTTACGCCTTCTTCGGTACAGGTCGGCTCTTTGGTGATGACTTCTTCATAGTCATGTCCGAGCTCTTTCGTGTATTCACCGATCTGCGTTTCGCCGCATTCGCATTCATATTTTGTGAAGCCGCCGGTTGTACAGGTTGCTTTCTGTACGAAGACCGCTTTCCATGCGTGCTCGTGCGGTTTCTCGTCTTCGAGCATCGGGATGTCTTTTGCTTCGGCTTCGCCACAGCGGATGCATTTCCTGGTGCTTACGCCCATTTCCGTAGTGGTCGGTTCTTTTGTAGTCGCCCATTCGCCCCATGCGTGGCCCAGTGCGTTCACATAAGCGTCCGTATAGGTATCTCCACAGGAACAGGTGTAAGTGGTAAAGCCCTTCTGCGTACAGGTTGCTTCGGTCACAACAACCGTGTATTTATGCGTATGTCCGGTTGCAGGAATTTCCTGAGTCTCGGTTGTACGGCATCTTACACAGGTATGTGACATCTGGCCTGCTACGGTTTCTGTCGGTTTCCTGTTGATTTTCCAGTTGCTCCAGGTATGTCCAAACGCATCTTTATAATCCGCCTGGTAGGTGTCTCCGCAGGCGCAGGTGTAAACCGAATAGCCCTGTTCTGTACAGGTCGGATTTACGGTACCGGTTACTTTATAATTGTGCGTATGGCTGGATTTCGGAAGCGTTTCGCTTTCTACTTTCTTACATACGGAACAGGTGCGCTGTTTTACGCCTTCTTTTTCCTCTGTCGGCTCTGTGATTACATGCCAGTCGCTCCACTGATGATTGTCTGTCATCGGGATGCTCTCTGTATAAGTAGCCTTGCAGAGCTTACAGGTGAAGGTTTTTACGCCCTCAGTACCGCAGGAAGGCTCCTTCGTGACGACGCCCGCGTCAAAGCTGTGCGTACACTCGGATACGGTCACATGGCATACAGCGGTTACGCCATTGGCGGTTGCCTTGATATCGGCTTCTCCGTAAGCTTTTGCCGTCAGAGTGCCGTTTTTCACGGTTACAGCCTTTGTGTTGCCGGATTTCCAGGTGATCTTCTGGCTTTTGCCGATCACATCCACCGGAATCTCTGTTACGTCGCCTTTTCCCATGTGCAGGGTCTCGGGCAGGATGACTTTCGGCTCTCTTACCGTCACGCTGCAGGTATCGGATACGCCGTTGGCGGTTGCCGTGATGATCGCGGTTCCTTCTGCTTTTGCGGTTATTTTACCCTTTGCGGATACCGTAGCTACGGAAGTGTCGGAAGATGACCATGTGGTCGCTGTGCTGTTTCCGTCCACGATGGCTTTTAAGGTCAGTGTGCTGTTCTTTCCTGTGTAGAGCGTTGCAGATTTCTGGCTTAACTCGGTTGTCGGCTCGAAATCGTTGACGATTACTTTCACGGTATCAGACACACCGTTGGCCGTTGCGGTTACGGTTGTTTCTCCGGCTTTCTTTGCGGTCAGTTTGCCGTTTTTCACGGTCACGACCTTCGTGTTGCCGGATTTCCAGGTGATTTTCTGGCTTTTGCCGTTGACCGTTGTCGTAAGCGTATGTGTTTTGTCGTAGCCTTTTGTCTTTAAGACAGCTTCGTTTTCGAGGATCTCGGTTGCTGTATCGGATACGGTTACAACACAGATATCGTTTGTTCCGTCGCTGGATACCGCTTCCACGGTTGTCTGGCCGGTTTTTACTGCCGTCAGAACGCCTTTTGCATCCACGGTTACGATATTGCTGTCATGAGAACGCCATTCCACGGTTTCTTTCTTCGCGGCATTGGTCGTAAGCTTTAAGGTTTTTACTTCGGTTCCTCCAAGGTACAGGTTTGCTTCGTCCTGTGTGATGTTGATGGAACCCTGTTTTACGGTTACACTGCAGGTGTCCGCGATCCCGTTTGCGGTTGCTGTGATGACAGCCGTTCCTTCGGCTTTTGCGGTTACTTTACCGGATTTCACGGATGCTACCGCGGGGTTTGAGGACGTCCATGCAACTGCGGCCTTCGGGCCGTTTACGGCTGCTTTTAAGGTCACCGTGTTGCCGGGCTTCCTGGTGCTTAAGGTAACGGATTTTACGTTCAGGCGCGTGCGTGCGTCGGTTACGGTGACTCTCATGGATGCCGCTTTTCCGTTTGCAGCCGCCTTTACAATGGTGCTTCCCGGCGCAACGGCTGTGATCGTACCGTTTTTGTCCACGGATGCGACGTTTTCATTTGCGCTTTCCCAGGATGCGGTTTTCTCCGTGCCTTTGACCGTGGCCTTTGTCTTTAAGGTCTGTCCGGTGTAGAGCACTGCGGATTCTTTGTCGAGTTTGACTGACGGCGCGATGACGGACACCTTGCAGGTTTTGCTGGTCTGTCCGATGCGTGCGGAGACGGTGGTCTGTCCGGAACGGACGCCTGTGACCACGCCGTCACTGTTCACAGACGCGATATTATCGTCTGCAGATGTAAAAGCCGCGATTTTTGCGGAACCTTCGATATCAAGGTCTACCTGTTCGCCTGTGTTTACAACAGCCGATGTCTGGCTTAAGGAAAAGCCGGAGGCCTGTACCGGGATTCCGGTGGTAAAAAGAGATGCGGTTGCGAGTAAAACTGCAATTCTTTTTAATTTCATGATTTATTCCTTTCTTCCGGAATAGTTGCCGGAACTGAATGCTGCCGATCTATGGAACAGCCATTATGTATATTGGCTTTTGATCGAACTTTCAGTTTTTAAAGCCGGAGGCGATTTATTCTTATTCTCTGATTTGCACACAAGATTTTCCACCTTCTTTCTTTATATAATTCTTTTCAAATATATTATAGTTAATATGTTAAGTACAGTCAATTGTTAATATAGTGACATACAGTTACTTTTTGTGCTTGTGTTAGGCTGGAAAACAGTTTTTCTTTTTGTGATTTCCGGCACCCGAAGGGCGCTTATCCTTTCTGTGATCTGAGCGGGGCGTGCCGAATGTGCCCTGAAAGACCATAAATGTGCCCCTGAAACGATCATAAATGCGCCCCTGAAATGACCATAAAAGTACACATATAATTTTCTGTAAAAATTGTAAAAAACAGCTTTACAAGCTTGTTTTTGCGTGGTAACATAAGATAAAACTTAATAACGTAAATGCACATAAACAAATACAGAAGAGCTTAATACAGTTATTAAGCAAACATATACAAGAACTTTTGGTAAACATTAGTACGCAGGATTTTAGTGTTTAAAATGTTACCAGGGGTTCTTTTTGTTTTTTTGTGCCAAAAGTACAAGGAGGTACATTATGCCGTATAAAAAATCTGTAGAATTACCGCTGGACAGGAAAATTTTACTTACCGCGCAGGAAGCTGCCACCCTAACCGGTCTCGGCCGCGACAAAATCCGCCGGATGGGGCAGGCTCCGGGTTGCACATGGACTTTATGGAATGGCAGTAAACTTATGATTAAAAGAGAAGCCTTTGTCGAGTTTCTTACACAAACAAATGCGTTATAATAGGAAACTTGCAGTAACTTGCGCGGAGTGGTACACTTGTTTGTGTCAGGCTCCTTTTTTGGAAAAATTGGAAGAAAAGGAGTACAAAAGATGGGAAAAAGTTTAGATGGCACGGAGTTGGGCAAAGGACTGGGACAGCGTAAAGATAAAAAGTATTTTGCCAGGGTGCAGGTAAACGGTGTGCGCCGGGAGTATTGCTATAATACCTTAACGGAGGCCAAAAAGGGACTAAGGGCTCTTAAGGCCGCGGCGGTTAAGGACGGCACGCTGCCTAATAACATTACTGTAAATGCGTGGTTTGTGCAGTGGCAGGAAATACGCCGCCCGCAGCTTGCGCCGCGGACATTGGCATTACGCGCAGGGTTGTACAACAAGCACATACGACCGGCTATCGGACATATGCGTCTTAATGCGGTAACGCCTGCGGCTTGCCAGGCCGTGCTTACGCGGTTATCGGATTCGCACAAAGCCAGCAGCATTAAGCGCGTGCTGGACGTGCTGCGTGATCTGTTCCGGGTCGCGATGGATAACCGCGTTATAACATATAATCCGGTTAATACGGGGGTGGTTGTGCCACGTAACGCTGCCAAAAGCAAGCCCAAACAAATACCTTCTGCCGCGGAGCAGGCCGATTTCTTGGAAGCTATTACCGGACGCAAACACGAGGCTATATACCGCTTTGCGCTGGAGACCGGCCTGCGCGTTGGGGAGCTTACCGGTCTGTGCTGGCCGGACGTGGATCTGGACAAGCATACACTGTGCGTGAAAAGGCAGCTTTATTGCGACCATGTGCGCGGCGCTGTCCACGATCCGGCATATTGGCACTTTGCACCGCCTAAAACAGCCGCAGGCGTCCGCAGCCTGCCCCTCACGCCGGAAGCCTGTCGGATTCTTAAAGGACTGCGGGCGCTCCCGCAGATCACACACGAAACGCCGGAAAATATGCGCGACCTGATCTTTTTAGACGGCGGCTGGCCTGTGCCGGAGAGGCGCTTGGACGCGCACCTGGATTATCTGTGCCGTACCTGCGGCCTGCCGCACATAAGTATGCATACGTTACGCCATATTTTTGCATCGCGCGCCGTGGAAGCAGGCGCGCCGATACCGGCTTTAAGCGCCGTTATGGGGCACAGCAATCCCGCCGTTACGTTAGGAATTTACGTCCATGCGGATATGGCCAGTGTTGCGGCCATGGTTGCGCAGATGGGTACAAATGGCGGAAAAGTGGCGGAAGTAGACGCCATGTAACCAAAAAAACCTTTATTTATGCTGGTTCTTAGAATTATCTAAAGTTTCCTTAAGAATTTCCAAAGTGTAACATTTTTGCATCAAACTGTGCTATTTTATTAAAGTAAAGTTTATAAAGTATACTTGACAAACAGGGAAAAATATATTATTGTATTAATCAAATAGAACAATAATATATTAATACATCAATGCATTAATACAGAGAGGAGTGCTTGAGACTTTGGAAACGCTGGTTGAAGTGAAAGATTTGTGCAAAATCTATAACCCTGGCGAGAACGAGGTGCGCGCCCTGGATCATGTGGCGCTGAAGATCAACCGCGGAGAGTTTGTGGCTATCATCGGCCATTCAGGTTCCGGCAAGTCCACCCTGATGAATATGCTGGGCTGCCTGGATGTGCCTACGTCGGGCCAGTATTTTCTGAACGGAAAAGACGTATCCAATATGACGGATGACGAGCTGTCCGACGTCCGCAATCTGGAGATCGGGTTCATCTTTCAGGGATTTAATCTGATACCCAACCTGACTGCCCGGGAGAATGTGGAGCTTCCGCTGATCTACCGGGGCGTCGCCAAAAAAGAACGCTCGGCGCTGGCGGAAGAGTCCTTAGAGATGGTGGGACTTGCCCACAGGATGGACCATAAGCCAAGCGAGATGTCCGGCGGGCAGCAGCAAAGAGTCGCCATCGCCCGGGCCATCGCCGCCAGGCCGCCGGTGATCCTTGCCGACGAGCCGACAGGTAACCTGGATTCTAAATCCACCCAGGAGATCATGAATGTATTAAAGGAGCTGCACGACAGCGGCAGGACGGTCATACTGATCACCCATGACGATGATATTGCGGCACAGGTAAAACGGGTCATCCGGATCAAAGACGGAAAAATTGAAGCAGATTTTATGAATGAAGGAGGATCAGACAGCCATGAAGATAAGCTGGAAGAGAAATAAAGACACAGTGCAGACGGAACTTGTGGAGACGCCGGGAAAGAAAGAGAAAAAAATCCTGACTCCGGCGCAGAAGAAGAAAAGAAGAAAGCGCATCCTGATGGGGGTTGTCGCCGCCTGCCTGGCACTTTTTATTGTAAGCCGCCTGTTTGCGCCCGAGGTGCTGCCTGTGGTGACCGTCCGGTCAGCGGAAAGAGGGACTGTGGAGCAGACCATAGATACCAGCGGTACGATCAAAACAGAGAAAAAAGTGACTTATTTCTCCCCCTTAAGCGCCAAAGTGGCGGAATGTAAGGTGGCGACGGGAGACGCGGTTACCGCCGGGGAAGTACTTCTTGTCTATGACAGTGCCGATTTAAAAGAGAGAGAAGACGAGGCAAAGCTTCAGAATGAAGAAGCGTATTATACCTATCAGGATTCCATCGGAAAAAGCAATGAAGACGCATCGGAGTACAGCCGTTCCAGCCACGACATAGAGATCCTGGAGCAGCAGGTCAAAGACTGGAAAGAAAAAGTACGGGCACAGAAGCAGTATATCACGGATCTGGGATGCCATTTAAGAGAAGCGCAGCAGAAGAACCGGGAGAAAAGAATGGACGATTTGCAGACCGATATCGACCAGGCAAATAACGCTCTGGCCGTATACGAAGAAGAACTGGCGGAATTTGAAAGCAATCTGTCCGAGCAGAAAAGTATTCAAAGTTCCTCCGAGAGCGCCATGCTCACCGCCAGCGGCAGGAAGCAGATTGAAGCGACTAAAAACCTGGCGGCATTAAAGGCAGAGAAAGTAACTGCCGCGGTGGCACAGGTGGCGGAAGGACTGAAAGCGGAATTTGGCGGCGTTGTCACGGATATCAAGGCGGTAGAAGGCGGCGTGATCGAGGAGAGCGGAGAGCTTCTGACCATAGAAAGCAACGAAGATGTGTGCGTGGAGATCACGTTAAGCAAAAATGACCTGGAAAAAGTCAAAGAAGGGCAGAAAGCCGTCGTGACAGTCGTGGGCAAGGAATATGAGGGTACGGTGACTCGCATCAGCAAGTCCGCCACCAAAAACGACAAAAACGCTTCCGTGATCTCCGGTGAAATACATATCGACAATCCGGACGCGGATATCTATCTGGGTGTGGAAGCCAAAGTGAAGATCCAGGGAGACAAAGCGGAAGATGTGCTTATGGTTCCTGTGGAGGCGGTCAATGTGGGCAGAGAAGGAAGCTTTGTCTATATTGTGGACGGCCAGACGATGACAGTCAGAAATATAACCACAGGTCTTTCTTCGATCGAATATATGGAAGTAAAAGAGGGGTTAAACGGCAACGAGAAGATCGTCGTGGACAACAGTGCCGGCGCAATGGAAGGCATGCAGGTAACGCCGATGGAGGGCTAAAAAGATGGGACAGCTTTGGGAATACATAAAAATGGCGGTCAGCAACATCCGGATGAACCGGGGCCGCTCCTTTCTTACCATGCTGGGCATTATTATCGGCGTATCTTCCGTCATCCTGATCATGTCAGTGGGAAACGGTGCCAAATCGGAGATGGAAAATGAACTGACCTCTGTGGCAGGCGGGCAGGTCTATATTTATGTCAACAGCAACCTGGACGGCGAAGTCCCTGTCATCACGGAGGAAGACAGGGATGCCCTCCGGGAACTGGAACATGTAAAAGGCGCCAGTACGGTCATGAACCAGTGGAGTACGATCAAGACGGCCAAAGGCAGCTTTGACACCATTATAGACTACGGGAATCCGGACAGCGTATATGCGTCGAATCCCACCATGCTGTATGGACAATGGTTTACCTGGGAGGACTATAACGCCGGACGGGATGTGGCGGTGATTGCTGAAAAAGACGCGGTTCGTATTTTCGGGACTTCAGATGTGGTAGGTATGACTTTCGAGCTGGACGATACCAACTCTATCCGGGATGTGCGCATTGTAGGTGTCAAAAAGAATCTGGACGGAACTTTTGTCAATACAGGATATGGCTCTTATCTGGATATCTCCATGCCTATGACGGCAGACTGGTACTGGGCGGAGTACAACGATTTCGATTCGGTGTATATTTACGCGGAGAACGGATACGCGAAAGAAGTGGCGAATGAGGCGATCTCTCTTCTGGAAGGCCGGCATGAAATGCACGGAATGGACGCTTTTCTGACAGAGGATTTTGACAGCCAGATGGCTTCCATTATGCAGGTGCTGGATATGATCACCATCTTTATTATGCTGGTGGCGGCCATCTCCCTTCTGGTGGGCGGTATCGGTGTTATGAATATTATGCTGGTATCCGTCACAGAGAGAACCCGGGAGATCGGTATCCGGAAAGCCCTGGGTGCCAGGACCCGGTCGATTCTGGTTCAGTTCCTGGCAGAGTCGGCGATCATTACAGGTATCGGCGGCATGATCGGGATCACCCTTGGAATCGCGGGCGCCTATGGAATCTGTTCTCTTCCTATGGTTCCTTTCGCACCGTCCGTCAGCGTGGCGGCGGTGGTGTTCGCAACGGTGTTCTCCTGCAGCGTAGGTATTTTCTTCGGTATCTATCCCGCGAAGAAGGCGGCGCACTTAAGCCCGATCGAGGCGCTTAGAAGAGATTAGTATATATATGGTAAGGGGCTGCTCTTGTCATTGGACAGGACAGTCCTTATTTTTATGTCAAAAGGAAACTGCAATTTGTTGAATATACACAAAATACGATCAACTAATTTGTAAAATTATAATAATTGACAAAATTCATATACCAATGTACACTATTTATAAATAATATTTATAAACACTATTTATAAATAGAATAGAAAAGGAGAACACGATTATGGCAAAGAAATTATTTACGACAATCTATGGAAGAAACCTGGTTGGGGAGCTGAAGAATATTGTGCAAAGGCCCTATCTGGTTGTGACGATGGAGGATCTCTGGAATAAATTCAAGGATGAATTTGATGAGGACTGTATCGTGCATTTTGTGAAAACACTGGAGTACGACGAGATCTTAAAAGAGCTGGAAGCGCTTCCGAAATTTGAGTCGGTCATCGGCCTTGGCGGCGGTCAGGCGGTGGATTATGCGAAGATGGCGGCGTGGAAGAGCCACATGCCATTGTATCAGGTGCCCACAGCCATTGCAACCAACGCGGTGTTTGGCCACCGTGCAGGTATCCGTTTTAACAGTGTTGTAAGGTACATCGGATATGTGGAGCCGATCGCTGTCTATATCGATTATGACATTATCCAGAACGGACCGAAATCCCTGAACAGGAGCGGCGTGTGTGATGTACTCTGCTACAACAACTCTACCTTTGACTGGAAGTACGCGGCGGATCACGGAAAATGCGAAAAAAAATGGCCTTATGACCAGGAAATGGTAGATGAAGTAAAAGAAGTATATCAGTCTGTGGTAGACGGCCTGGACGAGATCTACGCGCTAAGCGAAAAAGGCATCCGCATCCTGACAGAAGGTTTAAGATGGGGCGGCGGCGCTTTCCATAACAACGGCTGGAATCCAAGGCCCATCGAAGGCAGCGACCATTTCCTGTTTTATACGCTGGAATACCTGACAAAGAAAAAGTTTATCCACGGACAGCCGGTATGCCTGGGGATTTTTGTAGGTTCTGCCATGGGCGGCAATGATCCGGACGGCATCCTGGATATTATCCACCGGGCAGGCGTGGAGATCCGGCCGGAGGGTATGGGAATCACATGGGATGACGTATTCGCGGCGATCAAATACGAAAAAGAATTTCTGGAGAGCCATGGCTACTGGTATACCGTGGTCAATGATTTCAAGGTAACAGATGAGTTCTGCCAGATGATTAAAGACAAAATTATTGCCAAATACGGCGAATGGGGTAAATAAAAGGGGATTTGAATTTTATGAAAAAGAGAACATTATTTATTACGGCGGCATTATTGACAGTTTGTATGGCAGGGACGTGCGGATGCGGCGCTTCCCGGTCAGAAGCAGATCCGGCAGCGTCTTCTGAACCGGCGGCGGATTCCGGCGCAAAGAGGTTCGCAGGCACCACCATCTATATGATTGCGGAACAGCAGACGCCTACAGAAGCGCTGAAAAAGCAACTGGACAATTTTACGGAAGAGACAGGTATTATCGTAGATCTGGAAATGGCGCCTTATGACAACGTCATTCAGAAAGAGACGCTGGCTTTTGAAAGTAAATCAGGAGCTTACGATATTATCGCGGCGCCTTATCAGTTTCTGGGAAATCTGGTTGAGAACAATTATATCCAGCCCCTTGACAAGTTTATGGAAGACGATTCTTTAAATATCATAGAGGCCTATGACGAATCAGATATTATCAAAGGGCTGTGGGACGCTTCCGGAGAGTGGCAGGGGACCATCTATGGGGTTCCGTCCAATTCCTGTATCGGTATGATGGCATACAGAAAAGACCTTTTTGAAAACGAGGAAGAAAAGGCGGCTTTTAAAGAAGCCTATGGTTATGACCTGACCGTACCCACAGACTGGGATACTTATTATGACGTGGCAGAATTTTTTACCCGGGAAAAAGGCGAGATGCTGGCGGGAGAAGAATTAAAGAACAATTTTTACGGTGTGTCCATGTCCGGCAAACGGCATGACGCGACGACCTGCGAATGGCTGAATTACGCGTGGTCTTTCGGCGGCGGCGTGTTTGATGAAGAAGGAAACATAGCCATTAATTCGCCCGAATCCGTAGCTGCTTTGGAATATTTCTGCAATCTGACAAAGTTCGCACCGGAAGGAATCGCCAGCAAGACATGGGATGAGCAGACCACGGAGATGCAGCAGGGGATTGCTGCCATGACGATCTTGTTCAACGACTGCTATGCGGCGCTGGAAGCGGAAGATTCTTCCGTGATTGCGGGAAAGACCGGCTATGGTCTGGTTCCCAAAAAAGAAGCAGACGCGGCTCACTATGGCGGATGGGGGTTCTATATCCCCACAGACTCCGGCAATCCGGAGGCGGCATGGGTATTTATGCAGTGGTTTAACACGCCGGAAGTGCAGAAAAATATTTCTCTGGACGGCGGTTTCCCGAACTTAAGTTCCTGTTACGAAGACCCGGATCTGTCCGGTATTCCTTACTGGGAAGCGTCTAAGAAGGCATATGAGATCAGTACCACAAGGCCTAGGATCGCTCAGTGGCCCAAGATGGACGAGATCCTTATGCTGGAATTATCCAACGCGATTACAGGGGAAGAGACGCCGCAGCAGGCACTGGACAACGCGGCGCAGAAGTTTACGGAGGAACTGGGGGATCAGTTGCCGATCGATTATCAATAATGTGAAGAGGGGGAGCCATGTTTAAAAGAAAAAGAAAACTGCAGAATTATACGCATCTGGCAGTTGCGTTTCACCTTCCTGCATTTCTCACGCTGACAGTGATTACGTTAGGCCCGCTTTTGTATACTTTAAAAATCAGTTTTTATGATTATAAAATATCCAGCTCAGGCAGTGAAGATGTATTTGTAGGTTTAAAAAATTACATAAATATGTTTCATGATATGGAATTTGTCAATTCCATGGCCAAGACATTCCTGTTTATGCTCTGCGCGGTGGTATTGGAAGTCATCTTAGGCGTGGTGCTCGCTATGGCGTTAAACAGCATCACCAGATTCAGGAAGCTGTTCACTTCGCTTACACTGATTCCCATGATGGTGGCTCCCCTGATCATCGGCCTGATGTTCAGTTTCTTTTTAAACCCTCAGTTCGGGTTGTATGTATGGCTGGTAGACACACTCCATCTGCCTTTACCGACTGTCCTCACGGACAGTCCGGTGCTGGCGATGATCGTGGTGATCCTGATGGACGTGTGGGAATGGTCACCCTATCTGGGGCTGGTATTTCTGGCAGGCCTTCAGTCCATTTCGGGGGAATACTATGAGGCGGCGAAAGTAGACGGCGCGTCTTCTGCACAGATCTTTCAGTATGTCACGCTTCCGCTTATGAAGCCGGTCCTTGTGGTGGGGATTCTATTAAGGGCGATGGAAACATTTAAGGAGTTTGACAAACCGTTTATCCTGACAGGCGGAGGACCGGGCAACGCGACGGAAGTGATCGATATATTTACCTACAGACAGGCGTTTGTATCCTTTAATTTCAGTTATGCGGCGGCAATCTGTGTTGTGTTGTTTATCATTTTACAGCTCTGCGGGATGATGTATCAGAAATTTGTCATGGGAGGTGAAGAGGAATGAAAAAGAATAAAAAGCGCAAGCTTATCGGTATCTATCTGTTCCTGATCATTTTTTTGATCCTGGCTCTGCTTCCGTATTTCTGGCTGGTTCTGACGTCCTTTAAGACCAGAGTAGATGCGTTTGCGATTCCGCCGAAGGTATTTTTTAAAGCGACTTTGAGCAATTACAGAGAAGCTTTTCTGGATAAAGGATTTCTTATGAATCTGAAAAACAGCATTATTATTATGCTGGCAACCGTCGGCATCGGCCTGGGGCTCGGCCTTCCGTCGGCTTACGCCTTTTCCAGATTTAAGACAGGGAAAGACAGCCTGCTTTTGAACTATCTGTTAGGCACCCGTTTTACACCGGTTGTGGTGCTGGCGCTGCCTTTGTACCTTCTGATGAGCAAGGTACACCTGCTGGACAGCTTTGTGGGAATCGTGATTGCCCATATCGCGTTCAACCTGCCTTTCGTGATCTGGATGATGAAAGGATTCTTTGACGCCATACCGAAAGAAATCGACGAAGCGGCAAGAGTAGACGGGTATTCCTGGTTCAAAGTATTTTTAAGAATCGATGTTCCGCTGGCTAAAAGCGGCCTGGCAGCCACCGCCGTATTCTGCGCGATTAACTCCTGGAATGAGTTTTTAATGGCGCTGATCCTGACAGGAAGGCATACCGCTACCATGCCGGTGGGAATCCCGGGACTTCTGACTCCCCAGGGGACGATCTGGGGACAGATTGCAGCGGTGGGAACGATTATTACGATTCCTGTCCTGATCTTTGCGGTCCTGGTGCAGAAACATATGATTGCAGGAATGACCATGGGTGCAGTAAAATAAAAGGAGACGATAAACATGAATCTGTATAAAGTAAAAGACTACCAGGCATTAAGTAAAAAAGCGGCATCCGTTCTTGCGGCGCAGGTAATCTTAAAGCCGGACGCCGTCCTTGGACTCGCGACCGGTTCCACTCCGGCAGAGACTTACGCGTATCTGCGAAAATGGCATGAAGACGGAATCCTGGATTTCTCGGAAATCAAAACCGTGAACCTGGACGAATACAAAGGAATCGCGAAAGACAACAGCCAAAGCTATTATACTTTTATGAAAGAACATCTTTTCGATCACATCAATATCAAGGCGCAGAACACCTTTATACCGGACGGCGAGGATACCGACAGCAATTCTGTCTGTGAAAAATATGAAGCGCAGATTATGCAGCTGGGCGGCGTCGATCTCCAGCTTCTGGGGATCGGAAGGAACGGGCATATCGGATTTAACGAACCGTCGGACTGCTTTATGGAGCACTGTCACTGTGTATCACTGGCAGAAAGCACCATAGAGGCAAACAAAAGGTTTTTTGACAGGGCAGAGGACGTGCCGAAACAGGCTTATACCATGGGAATCGGTACGATTATGAAAGCGAAAAAGATCCTGCTGCTTGCCAGCGGGAAAGAGAAAGCAAAAGCGCTTTGTCAGGCGCTTCGCGGTCCTGTCACGCCCGGTCTTCCGGCGTCCATATTAAGGCTGCACAAAGACGTGACGGTCATTGCCGATGAAGACGCCTGGTCGGGCATGGAGCTTTAAGAAGAAAGGAGACGCTGCAATGACGACACTTGAAAAGGATAAAAAATATTTAATACAGTGCTATACGACAGATGATCTTGTATTTGTAAAAGGAAAAGGGATGTATCTGTATGACGAGACAGGAAAAAGCTATCTGGATTTTTCGGGTCAGTTTTCCGCCTGCACCCTTGGACACGGCAATGAGGAGCTGGCAGAAGCCTTAAGGGCGCAGCTGGAAAAGATTGTATCCGTGACTTCCTGTTTCGCTACCGAGGAAAGAGCGGCTCTGGCGGAAAAAATGGTCGAAATTTCTCCCGAAGGCCTTGACAAAGTTATGTTTGGCTGTACAGGTTCCGACGCCAATGAGTTTGCTTTAAAACTGGCGAAATATTACAGGGGAGGCGGCAGGATCATCTCTTTCAGAAGAGGATTCCATGGTTCTACGGCGGGAGCGGCGGCAGCAACCGGCAAATCAGAGATGATCCAGGAACACTCCGCGATCTCGGAGCTGCTCCCAAGAGGTTTCGTCCATTCGGCGCCGCCTTACTGTTATCACTGTGATTTTGGCAAAGAACCGAAAAGCTGCGGGATGCAGTGTTTAAAATATTTGGAACAGACCATGCTGCATGAGGGCGGCGACCGCATAGCGGCTGTTATATCGGAGCCGATCTTCGCGGCAGGCGGCGTCATCGTACCGCCGGAAGGATTCTGGAAAGGCGTGCGTAAGCTGTGCGACAAGTATGGAGCGCTTCTGATCTTTGACGAGGTAGTGACAGGAATCGGCCAGACCGGTACCATGTTTGCCTGCCAGTATGAGGAGGTAACGCCGGATATTCTTGTCACCGGAAAAGGACTGACCGGCGGCTATGTACCCGGTTCTGCCGTCCTTTGCCGTAAGGAAATAGGTGAAGCCATGGATCAGATCAATCTGCATGGGCATACCCATTCCTGTTATCCGATGACCTGTAGAAGTGCGCTTAAGAATCTGGAGATCATCGAGCGGGACGGCCTGGTGGATAACAGCAGCGCAACAGGCGCGTATCTTCATCAAAAATTAAACGAACTGAAAGAAAAATATGATGTGATAAAGGATGTGCGCGGCCGCGGTCTGTTGCAGGGATTTGAGATAGAAGGAGACGGGCGGGAGGATAAGTACGCCCTCGGACAAAAGCTTTATGAAGAAATGTTAAAGAACGGGCTGATCACGGAGCTGGAAAGCCGCAGAAATCTGGAAAACGTGGTAGTCGTCATGCATCCGGCGCTGATCACTTCCAGGGAAAATGTAGACGAGGCGGTGGAAATCATTGACAAGTCTTTACAAAGCTGCTTAAAATAGTATTTATAAATGCTGTATAAAAATCATGTGCAAGGGAGACATACAACCATATGGCGGCTGAAAAAAAAGAAGTTCTTACTCTGAAAAATATCAGAAATATAAATATGGAAAATATTCTTCACAGTGTTCTTGAAAACCGAAGCGTCACAAGAAGCGCGCTGGCAAAAGAAAACGGGATCAGCCTTATGACAGTCAAGCATATTGTGGACGCACTGATCGAAGCGGGGATTCTGGTGGAGAAGGAATCTTTGTGCGGGGATGTGGGAAGGAAGCCCAAAGTCCTGGAGATTTCGGAAAAATACGGATCGATTGTCTGTATTGACCTTACCTCCAAAGAGACATTCCGTTTTCTGATCTATGATATTTACAGAGACCTGAAAGCAGAGCAGAGCTTTTTCCTTGATACGGAAGTATCCTATGAGGAAGGCCTGAAAGAGGCGGCAGGAAAGGTAAAAGAGCGGCTTTTGGAGCTTAACGGCGCGGTGGTCGGCGTAGCGGTATTTGTCCCGGGCGCATACGACGAAACAAAAGATCTGGTGAATTATGACCTGATTGCAGGGTTTAAAGAACTGCATATCAGAGCTTTATTTGAAGAACAGTTCAGTATCAAAAATATATTGGTGTTTCATGATGTGTTTGCGGCGGCAAGATCAGAATATGACAGCCAGGATCTGAAAGCGGAAAGTCAGTTTTATTTTTACTGCGGTTATGGAGTAGGCGGGTTTTTTATCTACCAGGATGTGCCGGTCTCAGGCGCTGAGAAAATGGCGGGGGAAGTGGGCAAGATGCTTTTGTCCATGGATGGGGCATCCGAGGGATACAGGACACTGGAAGATACGGTATCTGTCTTGGCTGTGACGGAAAGGATGAAAGAGCAGAAAATAAACAGTTCTTTCCGGGATTTCCTGGAACGGTATAAAAGAGGAGAGGATCAGGCGGTGCAGTTACTGGAACCCGTATTCAGTACGATATCAAAAGTATTGTATAATCTTTTATGGGTATATAATCCTTCCAGGGTTGTCATCGACAGTTGTGAAAGAGTTTACTGCGAACTGATCACAGAGCATTTTAGACAGTTTATGGAGAAAATGAGAGATGAAGCGATTCCCATTCATGCCAAAGTGAGTGCGGCCAGATATGATGAATATCACAGGATGCAGGGGTGCTTTCGCATGGCGAGGGACGCGTGGATTCAGGAAATCTCTGATTTTGTACAGTAACCGTTTTGATCCTGCGCCGCGTCATGAAGCGGAAACGGAGTAAAATGGAAAATAAAATCATCGGGATCGATCTTGGCGGAACGAGGCTTCGGATGGGCGCGGTAGGTCTGGACAATCAGATGGCCGCGCCTTTCGTGACAAAAAGTTCCATCGTGGCAGAGGCCGAGAAGCCGATTGAAAAATTATGCGAAATAATAGCGGACTATCAGGAAAAAAATAATTTAAAAAATGTGCAGGCAATCTCCATAGGCGTCCCGTCTTCGGTCATGCGGGATAAGGAGACCGTGATCTGTACAACAAATATACGGAACAAAAAAGGAGAACCGGTTTTCTGCCATACCAATCTGGCGGCGGATATCCGGAAATATTTTCAGATTCCTGCATTTGTAAATAATGATGTGAATAATATTCTGCTCTATGATATAGCGGCCCATCATCTGGAAGAGAAGAAAGTCGTGGTCGGCATTTATATCGGCACCGGCGTAGGTTCGTCCGTTGTGATCGACGGAAAGCCTTTGGAGGGAAAAGACGGCGCCCAACTGGATCTGGGGCATATCCCCTATTTCATGGGAGATACCCCCTGCAGCTGCGGAAAGACAGGATGCTGCGAGTGCTACGCGTCCGGCTGGAAGCTGCAAAAGCTGCGGGAAGAATTTTATCCGGACACGAAGATCTGCGATATGTTCACCTTACATAAAGACGAAAAGCCGTTGAAAGAATTTATCCGCGCATGCGCTCATGTATATGCGCTGATGGCGACGATCTTCAATCCGGATACCATGATCGTAGGCGGCGGCGTTCCTGAGATGGCGGGATTTCCCAGAGCGGACTTTGAGCGCCTGGTCAATGAAAACACGGGCAGAGATGTGATGGCTTATGGATTTGATTATCTGTATTCACAGGAATATGTGGGAAAAGGCGTCATCGGCGCGGCTCTGTTTGCCAGGTCGAGACTTTAGGATCTATTTTATTTTGTGTCATCCATGAAGAAGGACAGTGTAAGCCATACTCTGTCCTTCTTACGGTCAAAGTCCAGATCTGTCAGTTCCTGTATCCGCTTAAGCCGATGGAGAAAGGTCGATCTGTGAATATACATGGCGCCGGCAGCGGCAGATGCGCTGAATCTCTGGTCGGTGAATACCCGAAGGGTCTCTGTAAGACAAGTACCGTGTTCCTGATCGTATTGTTTCAGAATATTGAAAGCGCTGTGTACAAGCTCCTTTGGGTTATACTTGGCAGTCATGGCGTCTTTCAAATAGTCCAGCACATAATCCGAAAAATGAAAAGACCAGAGCGTGGACTGTCTGCGAAGTCCGTAGTGAAGCGCGTCTTTTGCTTCCTCCGCCAGTATGGGAAGGGAGAGGATTCCTTTTTGTTCATTGCTGATTCCGACTGTACACAGATTTTCTCTGAGAAAAACGGAAAAACCGGTATGAAAACTGCGGGTCATCTTCAAGCGAAATATTTCTTATACAATAGAGCTCTTTTTCTATCTGGAGCGCACAGCAGGACGGAAACTGTTCTTCTATAACAGAACAGAGAAAATTCAGGGCGTCTTCATTTTTGGCCATATTTTCCTGATTCAGTTTTAATACCTGAAACGTATGCCCGCTTTTCCAGTTATAAGAATCCAGTATTGTATGCAGCAGTTGAGGCTGTATTTTTTTTGCCTGTAACAGTTGCTGAAGTGTGAGGATAAACTGTCTGCTTTTATGCCGGCGCTGCCTGTTTTTATAATGCAGAATATACAGTTGTTCCGCGTAGACCGATACATATCGGAACAGCCTGAGCTGTCCGGAAGCAAAAGGGCCGTCAGGGAAGATTCCCAGCAGGCGGGCCAGGTATTCTTCGTCCAGGAAGAAATTGTAATAATACATTAATCCATGGTACATGCTGGGATGTAACTGGACGCTGTGGGAGCGAAAGCTTTCGGGAAATTCTTTCTGGGTATTTAAAACGGCAGAAAATTCGTCCGGCGACAGTTCATAGATCCCCATGGGATCGTTGTCGCCTTCTTTCAGCGTAATATAGTCAAAGTTATTTTTCTGATTCGCTATGGCGATCTCCATCTGCATATAACCGGCGACCGCGTCAAACATCTGCTCCGGAGAGAATTTCTTCTCATACGCTTCATGAAGTGTTTCATTCCATTCCATAAACGCTGCAAAGATGTCAAAAGCAAAGTTGATCAGTTGTTTTGCTTCTTTTACTTCAAAGACGGCGACTATATTGCCCTCCGGGAGAGCCGTTTCTTCTGGCATACCATACAGCAGCACGGTATACATGCCGTACAGGTTCGGAGCGTCTTTATAAGTTTCCCAGGACAACAGATACAGATAATGCCTGTCAGGCGTTGTCGTGTCAGGCCCGGGCAGACGGATTCCTTTTAACCATCTGCCCGCCGTGTAGCCGCTGCATGGGATCAGCGGGTATTTTTCTGCCAGTTTTAAACAAAATATATCAAATGTCATTTTGTGCTGTATAAAACGCTCCTGTGTACCAGAATTTACTTCCGAGTGTTTTGTGATACAAATTGTATCAACGCACCGGTCATTTGTCAACATCTGTCGGATTCCCATAACAGCTGAAAGCGTGGTATAGTTTTCATAAACAATAGAAAATACGCTCTGCGAATTTTCTATTGTCATGAATAAAGTTTCGGAGGGGATAAAATATGACGCCAAAAGAAAATCTGACTGCATTATTACATGGAGAAAAACAGGACGCATTTGTCAACGAATGGGAACCATACGCAAGCGTGTTCGATCCGCTGATGGGCGCCACGCTGACGGCAAAAATGGGAGAAACGGTCACTGATCCATGGGGCGTAACCATCTACTGGGGAAAAGATGAACCAGGTGTTATGCCCATCATCAATGAAGAGACAAAAGTGTTAAAAGACATTACAAAGTGGAGGGATTATGTGCATGCGCCCAAACTCTCACAGATGCCTCTGGACTGGACGGCTGCAAAAGAACAGGCGGCGCAGATTCACCGGGAGGGAAAGCTTACCATGTCCCTGATGGCGACCGGCTTGTTTGAGCAGTCCCATTACCTGATGGGGTTTGAAGATACACTGATGAACCTTCTTCTGGAACCTGACGATATGCATGAATTTTTAGATTATCTGCTGGAATACAAGATGGAATATGCGAAACTTCTTGTGGAAAATCTGCATCCTGATGTGTTGCTGCATCATGACGACTGGGGTTCCAAGACAGCGTTATTCATGAAAGCGGATACCTGGCGGGAGTTTTTTAAAGACAGATACAGGAAATTCTTCGGGTATTTCCGGGAAAACGGAATCATCATTATGCATCATGCGGACAGTTTCTGTGAACCGATTGTACAGGATATGATCGATATCGGCATTGATATATGGCAGGGAGTGCTTCCGACCAACAACATTCCGGCGCTTCAGCGGGAATTTGGAGGAAAGATCGTATTTATGGGAGGAATTGATTCTGTCATTGACGTAAAAGATTACAGTGAATCCCAAATCAGGGAAGAAGTGCAGCGCGCCTGCCGGGAGTATGCGCCGGGCGGAAGCTTTATTCCGTCGATCACATATGGCGCCCAGGGAAGTATCTTCCCGGGCGTGGACGATATCGTTATGGATGAGATCCGAAAGCAAAGTACCGTTTATTTTAAATAAAGCGTTATATAACAGGAAGATACGGTTTTGGACAGTATTTTCCTGTTATTTTTATGGGAGATAGACAGCGTATGATGAAATTCAGTCTGAAATTTATACAGTCAAGGATAAAGGAGGAGGTTCTTTTCTTCTGGTCGGATGAAAAGAACCCTGCCTGTGGTTCTGTCCGTTTTTGGGAAGGATTCTGTGATCAGGCAGAGGATGTGATGTATCTGATCACTTCGGATAATCTCCTTCAATGTATGTATGATCCGTCTTTGCTGCCGGCAAACCTGATCTGTATCACAAAGGAAGAAGAGATACCCGCATGGGCAGAGCTTCGGGAGCGATTTTCCGAAACGACTCATATTTTGTTTGTATCGGATGTGCGTAGCGAAAAAGAATGGATGAATTACCTGTCAAATTTGATGCAGAAGTATCTGTCGCTAGAGCAGAAGCTGATCCTGGCGCTTATGAAAAATGAAAGAATAGAAGATATTCTGGATCTGTGTGAGGAGATATTGGATAACCCGGTCATTCTGGTAGATATGTCCATGCAGCTTCTGGGGCAGAGCCATACCATGTTAAGCGAGAAGATACCGAACCGTTACTGGTACGATACTTACAGGCAGCAATATGTGGGAACAGAGCTCATAAGCGCGCTGAGAGAAAATGACGTACTGACACAGGTGGCCCGGTCTACCCGGTCACTGATGGTGGAGATTGGTGAAGAACCGTATATGACGAAAAACATCTACTGGAAGGAAACAAAGGTGGCAAGTATGTCTGTTTTTTCCGTAAGGCATATACTCAGGGAAGAAGAAGGGGAAATACTGGATCAGATATCCGAACTTCTGGCGGAGAGAGCGAAGCTTTTGCAGACAAAACTTATGAAGCAGCAGACAAAAGAGCATCAGATTATCATGAATATATTGAAAGGGCAAAGATACAGTGAAAAAATCGTGAAGCATGCGCTAAGGAATTTCTCCGGAAAGTTATCGGACGGTGTCCGGTTATTAAAGCTTCAGGATGACGACGAGTCCGGAGGATATGGGATGCCGGACTACATAACTGCCATGATCGAAAGGAATGTGGGATACAGTATACGCATTCCCATGAAAGATGCGTTTGTTTTCCTTTGCAGCAACAGTCCTTTCGATGAGCCGGATCTGATCAGGATATTGTCCGGGCAGTTGACAAAACTGGATATAAAATGCGGATGCAGCCTGACCTTTTATGAGTGGGAAGATCTGTACCAGCAGTATTTGTTTGCGTCTGCCGCGCTTACGATGGGGATAGAGGCAGATCCCCAAAAAGCGTTCTATGAATACAGCGAGTACGCGGCATTTTACCGAGTGTCCATCTGTCAAAGACAAACGGATATTCATCTTCTGTGTCTGCCGGAAATCTGGAAACTGTATCAATACGATCAGAAGACAGGAAATGAACTTGTAAACAGTTTTTACTATTATCTGATTTACTGCAACAGTTTAAGTAAGGCGGCACAGATTTTAAATATACACAAAACAACATTAAGCTATCGTCTTCGCAAAATCGAAGATATGGTATCGCTTGATTGGAACGACGGATTGATGCGGCAGCAGATTGTCTTTTCCTGTGAGATCATCCGGTATATCCGGATTTTTGGAGAAGATTAGTTTTATATTGCGGACAGAAATATTTTGCTTTGTTTTCCTTCCGCGGAACGGATGTAAAATACTGTCTTCCATCCTATAATCAATCATACAGCAGCTTGTGAACAATCATCCAAACCCAAAACATCATCTGCCTGAACGATGTTTGGGCAGATGTGGTTTTTCCGGCAAGGAGGTGAGAAGGTGATGGAAGCAAAGAAGAAATGTAAAGAACATGTAGTGCAGTATTCTCCGCAGTATTCCTTGTGTGCAGGATGTTCCTCCTGTGAGATTGTATGCAGTATGGTACATGACGGGGTATCCAGTCCCAGCTATAACCGTATTTTTCTGCAGCGCGGCGGAACCAGGGATATGGTATGCAGGATTGCGTCCTGTCAGCATTGCGCGGACCATCCGTGTTATGAAGCCTGTCCTAAAAAAGACCAGGCGATGTGCGTGGACGAAAAGGGAATTGTCTATATTCAGGAAGAAAACTGTATCGGATGCGGAAAATGTATCAAAGCCTGTCAGTATGATCCGCCCCGTATCAATATGGCAAAAAACAGGGACAGAAAAAAGTGGAAAGCAAAAAAATGCGATTTGTGCAGGACGCGCCCGGAAGGCCCGGCGTGCGTGCAGTATTGTCCGGTCAGATGTCTGGGTATCAGTAAAGATACAGGCGATGACATTCAAGATCCGGATACGGCAGGATGAGCATGACATAAGGAGGGTGAAAGATGCCAAATTATACAGCGGAAGATATACTGAATCATCCGGAAAACATACATAAATTATCAGGCTATGTGGGAAAAATTCTGCGGCTGAATCTGACGGATCAGACGACAGAGATTATCTCCACCTATCAATATGTTCCCCAATATTTAGGCGGAAGAGAACTGTGTAATAAGATATTCTGGGATGAAGTAAAACCCGGCACAGGCGCGTTCGATCCGGAAAACAAACTGATCTATATGACAGGCGCCACGACGGGCACAGGGATTCCTACCGGCGGACGGACAGAGATGACGGGTATTTCTCCTAACAGTCTGCCGGAACAGTATTCCTTCAGCGGAATCGGGGGCTGGATGGGAGCGGAGCTGAAATATGCGGGGTACGATGGCTTTATCCTTGAGGGAAAAGCGAAAGAACCGGTCTATATTGTCATTGATGATGACAAGGTAGAATTTTGTTCGGCGAGAAATCTGTGGGGGAAAAAGGTACACGACAGTCAGAAGTGGCTGGAAGAAAGGTACGGAAAAAAATTCCACCTGTGCGGTTGGATTTT
>DKVI01000041.1:0-3138 GCA_002491115.1 Lachnospiraceae bacterium UBA7182
AGGTGATGCCATCACCTGCTATGCATTAAGAGCAAAACCTGGCCTCAGGAATTCCAGCAATCCTGTCGAAAAAGCAAACGATCTGATTGTGGCCAGGCGGCAAAAACACAATGGGATGGCCGGGTCTCCCAATGGAAGCAGAGCGCTTGCCGCCTTGCAGATGGTCTACCTGAACCACCAGTCTGATTTATGGTTTCACAGAAAAGAGCTGCGCCTGTTCTCACCGTCTCTTGAAAACATCCAAAAAGCAGTATGACTCAAAGCATGCAAACCATATGATGTTTCCAGCACAGACTGCGGAATAAAAATGGGGGACAGTCTTGTTTGTGTTCTCTTTTTTATAATATCTTTCACCCTCAGGAGCATCCCTTAAAATCCATCCCTGCTTCCGTCATGAATAATGCTGTTTTTCATATTCCAACCGCACAGGTGGAAAATTTTTGTCCCATACTTGACATAAGCTGACGGAAATGGCAGGATCGGAAGGCTGCTTGTAAATCTGGAATTGATGAAAGCCGGATATCCGCCAATTGATATTAAATTTGCGGATCGGATTTCTTAATATGGTGCTATAATAAGGGCGACAGTTATATACACAGAATAATATTGGGGGGGGGATAAGGGATAAATATCCACAAAAAAATTCAGATGCAGAAAATGGCAGAAAAAAGGCAGGAAAGCAGTTGAAAATGCGACAGAGGCATGATAGATTATAAGTAATGAAAAGCTTCAGTGCTTTTGCGGCGATAGAGAGGAGCTACCCGTCCCGGCTTTGCGGGCAATACAAATACAAAGGTCGCCTCTACCTATGGAGTATTATAGGTCTGCTCCCAGAATTGCAATTCAAAAAAGAAATATAATGCCTGAGCCTAATCGCTCAGGCAATTTCTTTGTATATTGGGAGGAAACATGAAGGACACAAGACTTTTGAAGATTTTCCAAAATGTGAAGGACACACTTTGCAAGTATGATTATTATATCCACATTTCCCAAAAGATTATTCATCTGTCTAACACGGAAGATAAGATACTGCATTTGATGGGGCTTCAGTACGCGGGCAGACCAAAACAGTACACGGGTGATTTTGGGGCATATGCGGTAAAAAAGGGAAGAATCACGATGCAGTCGCTGGAAAAGCTGGTGCAGAAGTATTATAAGACAGAAGAAAAGCAGCGCAGAATTTTGGAAGTCATTCACTTAAAATTGGATAACCTGCTTTTCCTGCCGGAGATGTTTGAATCTTACTCAAAATTATATTTATATGATTTAGGAAAACGTGAGGATTCCGACTTTGACAGTGATTATCTTATGGTGCATGAAATGAGGGACAGACCCTTCATTTGGGAATCATAAAAAGGATAGGCACGAAAAAGATTTATACCAGTGCAATTCCTTTATGACAACGTATAAGAAGGATAAAAACAGCGACTCATTTTACCGTGATTTGGAGCATTGCTATGAAATTAACAGAATTGTCCGTGAGGACAAGATGACAAAGCGGGCAGAGGTAATCTATCTGAGTAGCGTGGCAGAATGCAGGGAACGCACAGGAATTGAAAAAATGCTTTGGGCAGGCGGTATCAGGGCAGATGAAGAACTGGTTACGGAAATTGTAAAAGTAAATCTCAAATTCGGCATGTATCATACAATAGATATGTTAAATGATGGAGCAGGACTGCTTGCGAAATGCATGGATAAAAGGGAAAAAGTCCTTGTATCGGATTTTCTTGCATTATGGGAGGAAAAAAGAAATGGCATGTAAGCAGGACTTTATAAAAACAAACAGCTCATAATTGCCGCAGATCCGGTCCAGTTCATCATACACAACCCTGAGTCAGGCCGTCCCGTTTGCAAGTCCTGGCGCTTCAATATCGGTATCCACCATCATCACATTTATTGATGAGTGCTGGCATATTTTGTAGAAGAGGTGTTACCGTGAAACAACAGTTTGCCTCAGACAATGGTGTAAATCAAAAAAGCAACCTAACTTTGGTCAGGGCGGTTGCTTTTTTGATGTTTCTATTTCTTCCGGTCTGCCGGATACTGATGATCGTGACGACGATGCTGATGATTGTCACTACAATACCGACAAGTTCCAAAATCATTCGGAACACCAATAGTGCTTACTTTTTGCTTTGTTTTCCACATGTATCCCTTCCTTCGATACAGGAAGCTCTCAAAATGTACTTATTTTGGCAAAAGGCGAACCGTTGCCCGTTTTGTTAACGTCCATATATATTCTGTCATGGTGACAGAGTTTTGCAGGATGTGACGGTAAATAAAATTTTATTTGTCCCTTCTTCTTTTTTGACAGAAAAAGATGCAATTTTACAAAATATGATGCTATAATAGAGGCAACATTTATATACGAAGGATGATATTGGGAGGTTATAAGGAATGAGGGAAATATTAAGAAGGCTTATTGCCGGACTGATGTGTGGAATGATTATTTTGACGAACGCTGGGCTGGAAGAGGCTGTTTTTGCGGCGTCCATAGAGGAAAGTTCCGTTATGGAGAGCAGTGGGACAGAGACGACGGAAAATCAGGAGACGGCGGAAGACCCTGCGGCAGAAAGTACGGAAGAACAGGAGAGGCCGAAAGAAAGTCAGGAGAGCGAAAAAGATCCATCCGCAGACGATGCGCAAGGAAAAGAGGAGCTAGAAGAAGAGACGGTTGAAGATCAACCGTTTTCGGAAAACGAGAATGAAAGTGTAGCGTATACGTTAACATATAGTGTAAATGAAGACGGGACGGCGACGATCACCGGGTATGAAGGAGCTGCCAGAGGGAATCTTGTGATACCAGGGGAGATTGACGGGCATGTTGTTACAAATATAGGGATGGAGGCGTTTTATAAATGCAGTGGGTTCACGGGAAACCTAACACTGCCAGAAAGTCTGACGAGCATAGGGCGTTTGGCGTTTAGGGATTGTAGCGGGCTCACAGGAAGTTTAACACTGCCGGAAAGCCTGACGAGCATAGGGGAATGTGCGTTTAGGGATTGTAGCGGGCTCACAGGAAGTTTAACACTGCCGGAAAGTCTGACGAGCATAGGGGAATATGTGTTTTATGGTTGCAACGGGTTCACAGGAAGTTTAACACTGCCGGAAAGTCTGACGAGCATAGGGGAATGTGCG
>DKVI01000041.1:3484-23485 GCA_002491115.1 Lachnospiraceae bacterium UBA7182
GGAAGTTTAACACTGCCGGAAAGCCTGACGAGCATAAGGGAATATGCGTTTTATGAATGCAACGGGTTCACAGGAGACTTAACACTGCCGGAAAGCCTGACGAGCATAGGGGAATATGCGTTTTATGGTTGCAACGGGTTCACAGGAAGTTTAACACTGCCGGAAAGCCTGACGAACATAGGGAAATATGCGTTTTATGGTTGCAATGGGTTCACGGGAAGTTTAACACTGCCGGAAAGCCTGGCGAGCATAGGGGAATATGTGTTCTATGGTTGCAGTGGGTTCACGGGAGACTTAAAGTTGCCAGAAGGCTTGACGAACATAGGGGAATATGCGTTTTTTTGTTGTAGCGGGTTCACCGGAGATTTAAAGATACCAGAAGGCGTGACCAGCATAGGATCAAGGGCGTTTTATTCTTGCAGTGGGTTCAAAGGAAACTTAACGTTGCCAGAAAGTCTGACAAATATAGGGGGAGGCGCGTTTTGGTGGTGTACCGGGTTCACCGGAAGCTTAACGCTACCAGAAAGAGTGACAAGCATAGGGGGATATGCGTTTTCTGAATGCAAAGGGTTTACAGGAAGCTTAACGTTGCCGGGGAGTTTGACCAGCATAGAGGAATGTGCGTTTAATGAGTGCAAAGGGCTTACAGGGAACTTAACGCTACCAGAGGGTCTGAAAAGCATAGGGAATTTTGCGTTTTCTGACTGCGAAGGGTTTACAGGAAGCTTAACATTGCCTGAGGATCTAACAAGCATAGGGGATTTTGCGTTTTCTGGTTGCACGAATATATCAAAAGTAACGGTCTTAAATGCAAGGTGTTTGTTTGAGTCTTATTCTCTTCCTAAGAATGCGATCATTTATGGCTATAAAGATTCTACGGCACAAGCTTATGCGGGGAGATATGGTCAGACATTTATCGCCATAAACCCGATTGCCGTTCCTGTGACCGTTCCCAGGGATGCTTCTGCAGACGATGTGTTGTCAAATCTGGATTTGGGAACGCTGCTGAATAAGGCATCGCTGGCCGGGGAGAAGATCAGCGGTCCTACGCTTACCATAGCGGGGAAGACATTTTCTGTCTTTTCCGTGGATGCGTCTGTGAAGCTGGACTTCGGGGACTTGCAGGCAAAAGTGGATACGGAGGAGAAGACCATCCAGGTACTGGCCGGGTTTGACAAGTTCAGTGGTTCGGCAAAGCTTGACCAGTCTGAAAATTCTTCGGCATACTGGAGTAAGTCCTATCAGCAGGTAAAATCTCTCTATACCGGCATTACGGGTAAAAAGGTAGATACGACACAGCTTTGGAACAATTTCAGCAAACTGAGGGGCAGACTCAAGAAAATGAACTGCTCTATGGGAATCGACGCCAGCGCGTCAATTGCCGGCTATATAGAGTTCAGTTATGCGTCAGGGGAGATTGTATATACAGAAGGCGGGATGGTGTTGGAGGCGGCTCTGGGTACCAGCGTGGATTATAAACTGCCTCCCTGCCCTGCCGTGTATGTGACCTTTGGGCTGAAGGCGGGCTTTGACGGAAAGATCGAGCTGATTCGCGAAAGTACAATGAACTATACGCCTTCTATTGCTGCCGGGATTGACCTGGAGGCGGCGCTTGGGGTCACTGCCGGAAGTAAAAAAGTGAAAACGTATGCAGAATTAGGGCTGAAAGGGAATCTGAAGATAGACCTGACGCTGCCGGCTGCCAGGCTTGCGAACGCTCTGGCTGCGGAACTGACCGCTACGGTTCATTTTGACAGCAAAGTATTTGGTTTTGACGGGCCAAACTACGGGCCTCAAAAATTTGCGAGTTATAAGATTTATCCCCGGGACAGCAGGGCGAGGGCGCTTTTCGGCGGTGTAGACCTGGCGGAGTTCGACTGGGATTCAGCGAAGCCGTCAGACCGGAGTTATCTGGCCGCGGCTCGGGTAAAGTCTGCCGGCTTTTATAATCTGCCGGGGGCGGAAAGTTTTGTAAAATCAAACCTGTACAGATATAATGCGCCGCAGATGGCCGTGCTGGATGACGGCAGCAAGCTGTTGGTCTGGATAGATGATAACGGGGAAAAATCGGCGGTTAACAAGACTTCACTGATGTATTCCGTCTATGACGGGAATACATGGAGCAAAGAAGCGGCCCTGGCGGAAACGGGCGGTTCAAACGATTACCCGGTTTTATTTAGCGACGGGCGGACGGTAAGGCTCGTATGGCAGAAAGCGGAAAAACTGACGGATCAGGATACGCTGCCCACATTGTTGGAATCAGTGGAGTTGTATACGGCCACATATAAAAACGGCGTTTTTGGGGAGCCCCGGCGTATCACGTCAGATAATACGGCATATGAAATGATGCAAAGTGTCGCCGGAAACGGGGATTCTTATACAGTAGCCTGGGTTGAAAATACAGAGAACAATCCGTTTCAGTCAGAGGGAAAGAACTGCATAAAAATAAAAACCTGTGCAGGCGGAACATGGCAGGAAGAACAGATCCTCATGGAAGGAGCAGAAGAAGTCTATGGACTCAGGGTCGTGTATGTAGAAAATATTCCTGTTATCATTTATGAAACTTCCGGCGAAGACGTTTCGACGATACATATGATTAAGGGAACACAGACGGTTACGCTTCCGGGCTGTGGCTTCGACGTGGAAAACGGGACGCTGTATTATAATTCGGGCAGTGAACTGGTCGCTTACGACCTGGCAGCCGGGACGCAGGAAACCGTCCTCCATGCCAATATCAGCGACTGCACGGTTTTGGACGACGGGATACATAAAGTGATCCTGGCGACCGTATATCATGGTTATACGAGTGAGTTGGCAGCGTATCAGTTTGACAGGGGAACCGGAACATGGTCAAACGGCATTGTGCTGACGGACAGGGGAAAATATATCCGCGATTATTCGGCAGTGATGCAGGCGGACGGAACGGTTTCCGCGGCGGTGAACTTTGTAGAGGTCGATGAGGACTCCGAGAAAATTTACGGCAATGCCGAGCTGTGCGTTATAGATTTTGGGGAAACAGAAGATCTGACCATAGGGGAGGGAGCATATTATGATGAAAAGCTCATTGCCCCCGGTGCGACACTGCCATTGTATTTTCATGTAACAAACAATGGATGGAAGGCCGTGGAAAAATTCCGGGCGGAAATACTGGATGAATCAGGGGCGGTGCTTCAGTCAGGAGAGGTCCTTTGCAGGATTGCTCCGGGAGACAGCGCCGAGGCTTCCTTGCATTATAAAATACCTTCCTCCGTCCAGAACCAGAAATTGGCGATCAGGATATATACAGAAAATGAAACGGACTGTTCCGACAACGAAGCGCAGGTCGAGATTGGCATGGCGGATATCGCGTTAAGCGGCCTGTACCTGAAAGGCTCCGAAACAGATATGGTTTTAAAAGGCATTGTCCGGAATCTTGGCTACAAGGATGCGCAGGATGTGGAAGTGACCGCTTATAACCAGAATACAGAAGGGAATGTGATCGGAAAAGCGGAGATCGGATCCTTACAGAAGCGGGAGAGCAGGGAATTTGAAGTTACGGTTCCGCAGGAGTATCTAAATATGAATCCGTTATCCAGCGGAAATATACTGCATGTGACTGCTGCTTCCAATATGGACGAACTGGATTATGTGAATAACACTGTGCGGTACTTAATAAAACCGTCTTCGGACGAACCGATTGCCCTGAATTACCGTTCCCTGACGATGCGGCCGGAGGAAACAGAGCAGCTGCAGATTGTCTACAGTAATGGTGCAGATCTGTCGGGAAGCGACGTACAGTGGGAAAGCAGCGATGATTCCGTCGTGTTGGTCGAGAATGGAAAGCTGACTGCCGTTTCGTCCGGCAAAGCTGAGATCACGGCGACAGCCGGCAGCTACCAGGCGGCATGCAGCGTACTGGTTTTAAGCGGCGTGCCGGTGGGCGGCGTCTATCTCAATGAAATGAGCGTTATTGTGTTGTCGGGAGACGAAAAACAATTAACCGCGCATGTGTTGCCGGAAAACGCAGCAAACCAGAACGTGACGTGGGAGTCGGACGCCCCGTCGGTGGCAGTGGTAAGCCAGGACGGTATCGTGACAGGAGTCGGAGCCGGAACCGCCGTCGTGACTGTTTATACGGAAGACGGGTATAAGTCGGCTTCCTGCAGGGTAACGGTATCAGAGCCGGAACCGGAACCACAGTCTTATACCGCAGAGTTTGCCGGAGGAGAGGGCGCGGCAGGAGCGGAACCTGCGGCGTTCACATGCAGGGCGGGAGAAAGCTTTACACTGCCGGAAAACACATTTCAAAAGGAAGGCATGCTGTTTGCCGGATGGAGCGACAGTACGGGCAGTTACCAGCCGGGCGAATCTTATGAGATGCCTGCGCATCATGTGCTGTTTACAGCTTTATGGGCCAGCAGAAGTTATACGGTCACTTTTGACACACATGGTCACGGCTCTGCGCCGGAGAAGCTGACGGATATCAGTCCGGGAGAAAAGATAAACGAACCAAAGCCTCCCACAGAAGAAGGATATCTCTTTACCGGCTGGTATAAGGATGCATCCTGTACGGAAAAATGGGACTTTGCAAAAGATGTCGTGCAGTCGGATATCATCCTGTATGCGGGCTGGAAAGACAAAGAACCGGATATTGTACTTCCAGGCTGGGGAGATTTGACAATAGAAGACCAAAAGCTTTACAAAACCCCCGAAGATGTCCCGGACGGCCTCTGGGCAGCGGGCATCCCGGACAGGACGGATTATACAGGCAAAGCCATTACGTTTGATATAAGGGTGTACAGCCATAAAAAGCTGCTGACAGAAAAGACAGACTATACGATTTCCTATAAAGACAATACTGATGCGGCGGACAAGGAGCAGCCGCCGGTAAATGCAGGGACTTACATTCTGAGGGTTTCCCCGGCAGACAAGGATCAGGGGCATGGCGCCGCAAAAGAATATCCATTCACAATTGCCAAAGCAGGATTGAAAATCACGGCGGAAGATATAACGGTCCGCGTAGGCGACGCCCTGCCTGAAAAATACGCCTGCCGTACGGAAGGCCTTCTTGGAAACGATATGTTAAAGGCAGAGCCGTCTGTTACCTGTACGGTTGAGAATACATCTGTTGCCGGGGAATACCGGCTTATCCCGTCAAATGCGGATGCAGGTGCGAATTATGACATAGATTATGTGGAAGGGAAACTGACGATTGTTGCGGGTCCGGAGGAAAAAACGTATACAGTAACTTTCCATATGAACGGGCATGGCGCCGCGCCTGAAAAATATACGGCAGTCAAAGCCGGAGACACGATTAAAGAACCAACTGTTCCGACGGAAGACGGCTATGTCTTTACCGGTTGGTACAAAGACAGCGCATGTATGATTTCATGGGATTTTTCAAAAGACACCATAAATGCAGATACGACTCTGTATGCGGGCTGGATTCCGGAGAGTGAGTATAAGGGCATACTCCCGGAAGATACACTTGCCGCAGGCAGCCGCGACGGTTTTTGGGTTGCAGTGATCAAAGAGCAGACTTATACCAGAAAAGCTGTTAAGCCGCAGGTGCATGTATATGATCAGGAGAAGCGTCTGGAAGAAGGATGGGACTACACTCTTACATATAAAAACAATATAAAAGCGGCGGATGCCTCAGCTGTCAAAGCTCCGCGTGTGACAGTAAAGGGAAAGAGCGGCTACGGCGGCATCTATCCTGTTACCTTTACGATCAAAAAGGCCGTGCTGGATGAGAGCCATCTGGCGTATACGCCTGTCTATCCAAAAGGCAGGGTTTACACGCCCGCTGTTATAAAAGATGACGTTCTCCTGAAAGCAAAGACAGACTATGTACTTACCTATGAAAATAACGATACACATAAAATAACAAAAAAAGTGCCCACGAAGGAAGGCAGCTATACGATACATGTCAGTGGAAAAGGAAGCTGTGAAGGGGAATTCAGTGTCCCATATACAGTGATTCCCGGGGACGCAGGTATCAGTATAACCAGGGCAAAAGCCGTTGTGCCTGCCATGGCTTACAGGGGAGCTTTGCCGACGCCGACGCTGACGATCAGCAAGACCGGCGCGCTCAAAGAAGGTACGGATTATACGGTCCGCTATGCCAACACCGGCGCGAAAGGTACGGCAACTGCCATATTTACCGGAATCGGAGACTACTCCGGTGTCCTTAAGAAAACCTTCAAGGTCAAGGCAGCACCGATCGCGGACAAAGACGTCACGGTGGCAAAAAGCGCCCCGTACCGGAAGGGCGGAGCGAAGCCGGAGATCTCCGTTATCATAGACGGTGTGAAGCTGACCATGGGTATAAATTATACGGTTAGTTATAAGAATAACAAAAAAACCGGCAGGACTGCGACAGTCACCATAAAAGGAAAAGGCAACTATGGCGGAAAAGTGAGCAGAACTTTTCAGGTTACGCAGGAATAAAAATCGATACTAATAGTTATGGAAATCGGGAGCCGTGGAGATATTTATAAATAGATTGGAGGCTGAGAGTATGACACAGATTGTTCAAGAATCGGTCAGGATGTTGGAAATGCTGCCGGAGAGCGAACAGAAACTTGCAAGCCAGCTTATAAGGCGGCTGGTGCTTGCATGGGATCCGGATTTTACAAGGTTGACACCAGAAGAGCGGAAGCGGCTGGAAGCGGCAGAAGAAAGGACAGACAGCGGGGAATATGTGAAAGACAGCGATATTGACTGGTAGGGAAAAAGTGGCTGCAGGCTGAAAATGCAGTTATATAGTGGTTGACAGAACAACCGCGAGGAAGTATTATGGAATAGAAAGAAATGTTAATATTTCCGGTAGGTAAGGCTACCGCAGGGATATGGGTTGCTGCCGCAAAATGATGGAGACATCATGCGCTGGTTTGAACAGGCGATATCGAAGCGAAGGTATCATCTAACGCAATTTCACCGCCCTGCGATGCTAAAGCTTGAACGGTTGCACAACAGTGGGTTACAGCCCGTGTCAGAGTTCATCCTTTGGCACGGGTTTTTTTATCGCATGGCTGCAGCGGAACTAAAACAGCGAAAGCCCGTACGGCGCCCAGATCGGAGAGTGAGCGCCGCAGGCGATCAGGAACTGATCTGCTACCCGGGCGCAGGGAGGGCTGCAGCGGAACTAAAATAAAGAGGAGGGAGCTTAATGAAGGACAACACTACTTTGTTATTGAACACTACACTGACAACTCTGGTAGAGAATAAGAAATATAATACGATTAAAGATATTCTTCTTACCATGAATCCTGTCGATATCGCAGAAATATTTGGTGAAGTTCCTGAACAGAAGCTCCCCATCCTGTTTCGTCTCCTCCCCCAGGATCAGGCTGCGGAGACGTTCGCGGAGATGGATACGGAGCAGCAGCAGACTTTGATCGAAGGTTTTTCCGACCATGAATTAAAGGAAGTGGTCAACGAACTGTGTGCCGACGATGCGGCGGATCTGGTGGACGACATGCCCGCCAATGTGGTGAAACGTATCCTGCGCCAGGCGGATCCGGAGATGCGCCGGATGATCAATGAGCTTTTAAAATATCCGGAGGATACCGCAGGCAGTATCATGACGCCGGAGTTCGTGCGTCTGCGCCCGGAGATGACGGTGGATCAGGCGATTATCAGTATCCGCCGTACGGGGCTTGAAAAGGAGACGATCAACGACTGCTTTATCACGGACCGGGGCAGCCGTCTGATGGGGACGGTATCGATCCGGACGCTGATCGTATCCAGGGCGGATGCGGTCATCCAGGACATTATGAATGAACATGCCATCTCCGTGGAAGTAAAAGAGGACCAGGAAGTGGTGGCCCGGATGTTTGACAAATACAACCTGATGGTCCTTCCGGTGGTGGATGCGGAAGATCATCTGGTGGGTATCATCACCGTGGACGACGTGCTGGATGTCCTGAAAAAAGAGACGACCGAGGATATGGAGCTGATGGCTGCGATCACGCCGTCCGACTCGGACAGGCCGTATATTAAGACACCGGTGGTGGAACTGTGGAAGAACAGGATTCCCTGGCTTTTACTTCTGATGGTATCGGCTACGGTGACCGGATTCATTATCACCCGGTTTGAAAAGGCGTTGTCTGTCTATGTGATTCTGACCGCCTATATTCCTATGCTGATGGATACGGGCGGCAATTCCGGCAGCCAGACATCCGTGACTGTCATCCGTGCTTTGTCTTTGCAGGAACTGGAATTTAAAGATCTGTTTCAGGCAATCTGGAAGGAGATGCGCGTTGCCCTTCTGTGCGGCGCTACCCTGGCCGTGGTGAATTTTGCCAAACTGATGGTGATTGACCGGGTGGGGACAGTCGTTGCCGCAGTCATCTGCTGTACGCTTTTGGTGACCGTATTTGTAGCGAAGATCACAGGATGCGTCCTTCCCATGGTGGCGAAAAAACTTGGATTCGACCCGGCGGTCATGGCAAGTCCTTTTATTACTACCATTGTGGATGCGCTGTCCCTGTTGATTTATTTCAGGTTTGCCACGGTTTTTCTTGGGATTTAGTCAATTGTGACAGATATTTTCAAAATCTGCTTTCATTTTTGTAATAAAGATGATAAGATAAGGACAGGGAGTGTATGGAACATTCCTCATAAAAACAGCGGCCCTCCAAAAGGGGAAGCGGAATTTAAAAAAAGGAGAAAAAAGTATGAAAAAGAAAGTATTGGCAGTGTTATTGTCAGCCGTGATGGCGGCAGCTATGACTGCATGCGGAGGAGGTTCTTCTGACGGCGGTGCATCCGATACAAGTGAACCGGCTGCAGACGCGGGGACCGAGGCTCCGGCAGAAGAAGCAGGAGAACAGACAGAGACGCCTTCCGCGGGAAAAGAGTTTAAAGTAGGGCTGATCACCGACGTGGGCGGTGTAAATGACGGCTCTTTCAACCAGTCCTCATGGGAAGGTCTTCAGAGAGCCATGGATGAGCTGGGGGTAGAAGCAAACTATCTGGAGTCTTCCACGGACGCAGATTATGTTCCCAATATTGAGACTTTTGTTGACGAAGAATATGACCTGATTATCAGTGTGGGATACATGCTGGCTGACGCTACCAGGACGGCAGCAGAAGCGCATCCGGATATCAAATTTGCGATTATCGACGACGCGACCATCGAACTGGATAATGTGACCTGTCTGATGTTCAGACAGGAGCAGGCTTCTTATCTGGTAGGATATGTGGCAGGCCTTATGACCAAGACAGATAACATCGGCTTTGTTATCGGTATGGCCAATGACAATATGAATCTGTTCGGCTACGGTTATTGCGCAGGCGCTCTGGACGCGAATCCGGATGTGAAGATCCAGCAGTTCAATGCCAATTCCTTTGCGGATTCCGCGACCGGCAAAACCAATGCCAATACAGCCATCACCAACGGTGCGGACATCGTTTTCCATGCGGCAGGCGCTACCGGGCTTGGCGTCATCGAGGCTTGCCAGGAGGCGGGCGTGTATGCCATCGGTGTGGACAGCGACCAGTCCAGCAAGGCGCCGGAGACTGTGATCACATCTGCGATGAAGAGAGTGGACAACGCGGTATATGATACAGTGGAAGCGCTGATTTCCGGAAGCCTTGAGAGCGGTATTCATACCTATGACCTGGCAGCAGGCGGCGTAGACATCGCACCGACCCAGGATCTTCTTATGGACGAAGTGATCACGGCAGTGGATGAAGTAAAAGCAAAAATCATCAGCGGTGAAGTGACCGTTCCCTCCACCAAAGAAGAGTTTGAAGCGGCATACGGCGACGTGTATGAGTTAGATTAAAAAATCAGCAGAATTTTCAATCGGAGGAACCTATGAGAGAGATATCCATGGAACGTGTCAATGAGACCAGGGAACGTATTCTGGACATTATTAAAAGTCCGGTCCTGACCCATGAGCAGAAGCTTACGAACCTGGCGTGTCAGGCAGATTCTCTGATGGAAGTACTGGATCTTCCCGAGGGCCTGGACGAACTTTTGCATACAGATATTGAAACCCAGTGTATTTGCGATCTTTCAGAGGGGCATGCGCCGGTACGTCCCCGCTACATTGCGCCGGATTATGGAAAATTCATGAAGGAAGGCTGCAGTTTTCTGCAGCTTCCGCCTCCGTCTGATCTGTATGAGGCGCTGAACAGCCTGCTTATTTTCTATAAGCATGTACCCAGCGTGACCAATTATCCGGTCTATGTGGGGCAGCTTGACGAACTTCTGGAGCCTTTGATCGATACGGTGGAGGAAGAGCAGGCGAAGAAGTTTTTGAAACTGTTCATGATTCATATGGACCGTACGATTTTAGACTCTTTTTCCCACGCCAATATCGGCCCGAAGGCCACCAAAGCGGGAAGGCTTCTTCTGGAAGTGGAGACTGAGCTGGAACACGCGGTGCCGAATCTGACTATGAAATATGAAGAAGGCGTCACCGATGACGCGTTTGCCTTAAAGGCCATTGACTGCGCGCTTCACAGCGCGAAACCCAGCTTTGCCAATCATCCTATGTTCAGCAGTGAGCTGACACAGAATTATGTGGTGGCAAGCTGCTACAACGGCCTGCCTCTGGGCGGAGGTTCCTATACCCTCTGCCGCCTGATTCTGGGAAATATCGCCAAACGGGCGAAGAATATACAGGATTTTAAAGAGCGCGAACTGCCCTATGTGATGGATATTATGGCGCGCTATATGGATGCCCGGATTCGTTTTGAGGTGGAAGAGAGCGGATTTTTCGAGAACCATTTTCTGGTAAAAGAAGGCTTTATCAAAAGAGAGCGCTTCACGGCCATGTTTGGTCTGGTGGGGCTTGCGGACTGCGTAAACCTCCTGCTTGAAAAAGAAGGAAAAGAGGGCAGATTCGGCCATGACGACCATGCCAACGATCTGGGAGTGGAGATCATGGACATTATAAAGGACTTCAATGACCGTCATGTGAACCCATACTGCGAGGTGACCGGGGGGCATTTCCTGTTACATGCCCAGGTGGGACTGGCAGAGGACGTACATGTGACGCCGGGGACCAGAATCCCCATCGGTGAGGAGCCGGAAGAACTGATTGACCAGCTTCTGGTCTTAAGCCGTTTTCACAAATATTTCCCGTCGGGAACCGGGGATATCTTCCCCATTGACCTGACGGTACATAAAAATCCGGAATATGTACTGGATATCATTAAGGGCGCATTTAAAAAAGATCTGCGGTATCTGTCCTTTTATTCCAGCGACAGCGACGTGATCCGTGTAACCGGATATCTGGTCAAACGCTCGGAAATGGAGAAATTAGACAGCGGCCGCGCCGTACTCCAGAATACCACAGCACTGGGGCTGGGGGCGTCTAAAAACGGGCATATTCTGGAGCGTAAAATTCGTTGAGTAGAACTGCCCGGAAATAACACAGAACGGACGCCAGGATAGCTTTTGCATTCACAGGACGAAAGCGGTCCTGACGTCCGTTTTTATTAAACAGCAACCCCCCTTCCAGTACCAGGCGCTGGAAGGGGTGGAGCGGAACTAAAAAAACAGCGTAACCCCGTACAGCGCCCAGATCAATAAGTGAGCGCCGCCAGGCGATCAGGAATTGATCCAGTACCAGGCGCTGGAAGGGGTGGAGCGGAACTAAAAAACAGCGTAACCCCGTACAGCGCCCAGATCAATGAGTGAGCGCCGCAGGCGATCGGGAATTGATCTAGTGCCGGGCGCTGGGAGGGGTGGAGCGGAACTTTCAATAGGAGGTAGGGGAGTGGGAAAAGTAAGCCATATGGATGAAAGCCAGGTGGTGGTCTGTATGAAAGACATTGTCAAAAAATTCGGCGATTTCACCGCCAATGACCACATCAATCTGACTGTGCATAAGGGAGAAGTACACGCGATCTTGGGCGAGAACGGCGCCGGCAAAAGTACCATGATGAACGTACTGTGCGGCCTGTACAAGCCTACCAGCGGACAGATTCTGATCAATGGAAAAGAAGTCCAGTTTTCAAGTCCCAAAGACGCCATTGATATCGGCATCGGCATGGTTCATCAGCACTTTATGCTGATTCCGCCCTTCAGTGTGGCGGACAATATTATTCTGGGGGTGGAGCCGGTCAAAGGCCTGGTTGTAGACCATAAGACAGCCAGAGAAAAAGTGCTGGAGCTCTCAGAGCGTTATGGCATGAAAGTAGACCCGGACGCGAAAGTAGAAGACATATCTGTAGGTATGCAGCAGAGAGTGGAAATATTAAAGGTTCTCTACCGCGGAGCCGATACCCTGATTCTGGATGAGCCGACGGCGTCCCTGACGCCCCAGGAAATCGAAGGATTGATGGAAATCATCGAAAACCTGACCGCCGACGGCAAAAGTGTTATTTTGATTACACATAAACTGAAAGAGATTACAGCCTGTGCGGACTGCTGCACGATCATCCGCCAGGGCAAATATATCCGCACCGTAAAAGTGGACGAAGTGAATGAAAATGAACTGGCCGCCATGATGGTGGGCCGGGATGTGAATTTTAAAGTAGAGAAAAAGGAAATGACGCCCGGGGAGATTGTGTTGGAAGTAAAAGGCATCCATGCGAAAGATTACCGGGATGTGGAGATATTAAGAGGCCTGAATTTAAGCGTGCGAAGAGGCGAGATTGTAGGGCTGGCAGGCGTGGACGGCAACGGGCAGACAGAGCTTGTGGAAGTGCTGACCGGACTTCGCAGGGCAGAATCGGGGGAAGTGAAAGTCCTTGGAAAAGACGTCTTTAACAAAACGCCCAGGGAAACATTTGAAAGCGGGATATCCAGTATTCCCGCAGACCGGCAAAAACACGGTCTGATTCTGGATTTTTCCAATGAGGATAATCTGATTCTTCAGCACTTTGAGGAAGAACCCTATTCTTCCAAAGGCATCCTGAACCGAAAAGCAATCAGGGAGCATGCCACAGAGCTGGCGGATAAATTTGATATAAGGCCCAGGGGCAGCGAGGGCGCTTTAGCCGGGACACTGTCGGGAGGAAATCAGCAGAAAGTCATCATTGCCCGGGAGGTGACCAACGACAAAGACCTTCTGATTGCGGTCAACCCCACCCGCGGGCTGGATGTGGGCGCCATAGAGTTTGTTCATAAATATCTGGTGGAACAGAGAAATAAGAACCGGGCGGTTCTTCTGGTATCGTTTGAACTGGATGAAATCATGAGTCTGTCGGACCGGATTGAGGTTATTTTTGACGGACAGATCACCGGAAGCGTTCCGGGAAAAGATGCGGATGAGAAAGAGCTGGGATTTATGATGGCGGGAGGTAAGAAGGATGAATAAGAAAAAAAGTATCCTGGACAGTAATGTATTCTACACCATGATCGCCATTGTGGTAGGCTTTATCATAGGCGCCGTATTTTTGATGATCGCGGGGATCAGCCCGGCGGTGGCTTACGGAAAACTGATTAGCAGTGTATTCGGAAAACCCAAATATCTGATATGGACGCTGATCTATGCAAGTCCTTTGATCTTTACCGGACTCAGTGTGGCGTTTTCATTTCGGACAGGCGTCTTTAATATCGGCGCCGAAGGACAGTTTGTGGTGGGCGCGCTGACAGCCTGCTCGCTGGGTATCCTTTTAGACCTGCCCGCGTGGATTCATGTTCCGCTGTGCGTGATCGCCGCGGCGCTGGCAGGGGGGATCTGGTCTTTGATCGTGGGAATATTAAAAGTAAAGAGAGGGATTCATGAAGTCTTATCCTTTATTATGTTTAACTGGATCGCCTTTTATTTATCCAATTATGTGGTGAATCTGGAAGTAATCCACAAAGAAGGCGGCGGAGAGGCTACCAAGGATGTGCTGGCGTCTTCCAGACTTCTCTTTCCTGAAAGTTTGAGGACTTTGCTGGACTGCAGCGCCGCCAACTGGGGAATTGTGCTGGCAGTCGCGGCGGCAGTTCTTATATGGGTGATAATTGAAAAGACGACCCTTGGATATAAATTAAAAGCGGTAGGATTTAACAGCAGCGGCGCTTTGTATGCCGGCATCAATGCGGATGCTTCCGTGCTGACAGCCCTTGGCATCTCGGGAGCGCTGGCAGGGCTGGGCGGAGCCGTGCAGATCCTTGGCATGTCCGGCCGGTTGAGCCAGTTCGCGGGGCAGGAAGGATTCGGATTTGAGGGGATCACAGTGGCGCTGATCGGATCTTCGAGCCCGATCGGATGTATTTTCGCGGGACTCTTTTATGGGGCCATGAAGTACGGCGGTTCCAAGCTCAGTATAGTGAAAGCGCCGTCGGAAGTGGTGGATATCATCATGGGATGCGTGATCCTGTTTATCGCCATCTCGCAGATTTTCCGTGTCCTGTTCGGAAGTATCCTGAAAAAGAAGGAGGGAAACTAAAATGGATGTGATCATTAAAAATCTGGGACTTTTGATCAACGCGACCCTGATCGCGACCCCGCCCCTTCTGTTAGCCGCCCTTGGCTCCTGCTTTTCCGAACGCAGCGGCGTGGTCAACATCGGGATTGAGGGCATGATGACCATCGGCGCGTTCACAGGCGCGGTGATGGGGCTGACCACCGGAAACGGATGGCTGGCGTTTTTCTGCGCGGGCCTTGCGGGTGCGCTGTTCGGGCTGATTCATGCCATTGCTTGTGTGTCTTTCCATGCGGATCAGACCATAGCCGGTACGGCCATCAATTTCCTCGGGCCGGGTCTTGCGGTATTCCTGTGCAAAGCCATGTTCAACAATTCGTCTGACACGCCGGCCATGGACCCGAGCTGTAAGCTGCCCAAACTGTTCGAGGGTGTCTTTCCGGCAGGTTCCTTCTGGAGTAACGTATTGAATGTGTACTCGGTGGCCTATCTGGTATTTGTGCTGGCTTTTGTGTGCTGGTTTGTGTTTTATAAGACCCGCTTCGGCTCCCATCTGCGGGCGGTGGGGGAACATCCCGAAGCCTGTGAATCCCTGGGCATCGACGTGTACAGAGTGCGGTACATCTGTGTGATCTTATCAGGATTCCTTGCAGGCCTTGGAGGCGCATTCGTGACGCTGGCAACGATCAATCAGTTCCGTCCCAGTGTCATCGTAGGGCAGGGTTTTATCGCCATCGCAGCGGTTATTTTCGGAAAGTTCTCGCCGGAAGGGGCCGTAAAGGCGTGTCTCTTATTCGGCTTATGCAGCGGGATTAAGACGCTGGCAGGCCAGAGCAATACCATATCGCCGAACCTCATCTCCATGATCCCCTATATCGTGACGATCCTGGCGCTGGTGCTGTTCGTAGGCAAAGCCCATACCCCGGCAGCCAACGGAAAAATATTTGTAAAATCGAAATAACAAGCTAACAACGTAGTCCCGTACAGCGCCCAGATCAAAGAGCGGACGCCGTCAGGCGGGCGGGAATTGATCTATAACCCGGGTGCTGGGAGGGACGGAGTGGAACTTAAATAGAATGGGACTTAATTATGATTAACTATTCAGAAAACCCGGGTAAACAATATCATATTCAGGCAGGCGAAGGCGATGTGGGGAGATATGTACTCCTGCCGGGGGACCCCAAGCGGTGCGCCAGGATCGCGGCCTATTTTGATGACGCTTCCCTGGTGGCCGACAGCCGGGAATATGTAACCTATACAGGTTATCTGGACGGCGTAAAAGTCAGCGTCACTTCCACCGGAATCGGGGGTCCTTCTGCATCCATTGCCATGGAAGAACTGGTGAAAGCAGGGGCGGATACCTTTATCCGGGTCGGCACCTGCGGCGGCATGCAGTTGGACGTTGAGAGCGGTGATCTTGTCATTGCCAGCGGCGCTGTCCGGATGGAAGGAACCAGCAGAGAATATGCGCCCATAGAATTTCCGGCAGTGGCGGATATCGGCATCACCAACGCGCTGATGAAAGCTTCAAAAGAGCTGGGGAACCGATACCATGTGGGCGTGGTCCAGTGTAAAGACTCCTTTTACGGACAACATGCCCCGGAGACAAAACCGGTCAGCTATGAACTGCTGAACAAATGGGAGGCCTGGAAACGTCTGGGCTGCCTTGCCTCCGAGATGGAATCGGCGGCTTTGTTCATTGTCGCCAGCACGCTGGGGGTGCGCGTGGGTTCCGTCTTTCTGGTGGTGGCTAACCAGGAACGGGCGCTTCAGGGACTTGAAAATCCGGTGGTTCATGATACGGATAAGGCAATCCGGACGGCAATAGAGGCGCTCAGGAAACTGATCAAAGAAGAGCAGGAGAACCGTAATGGATAAAACACAGATACAAAAACTGATTGATATTGCCATAGGGCAGCTCTCCCGGGCTTATACACCCTACTCTCATTTCCGTGTGGGCGCGGCGCTTCTTGCAAAAGACGGAACCGTCTACAGGGGATGCAACATTGAGAATGCCGCGTATACGCCTTCTAACTGTGCGGAGCGCACGGCATTTTTCAAAGCGGTCAGCGAGGGCGTGCGGGAATTTGCGGCGATCTGTGTGGTAGGCGGCCTTAAGGGCAGACTGACGGAATATACCCCGCCCTGCGGCGTATGCCGTCAGGTGATGATGGAATTCTGCGACCCGGAAGAATTTAAGATTATCCTGGCTGTCAGCAGGGAAGACTATAAAGTATATACTTTAAAAGAACTGCTGCCCCAGGGGTTCGGTCCGGGGAATCTTACGCAGGAGTGACAACGATGAAAGCTACAGTGAACAAGATCATCCCTTTCAGCAGCGTGGACGGCCCCGGAAACCGAACCGCCGTCTTTTTGCAGGGCTGCAATATTGACTGCAAATACTGTCACAATCCGGAAACCCGCGGCCTGTGTACAGGCTGCGGCGTCTGTGTGCCGGAATGTCCTGAGGGAGCCTTATCCATGGTGCAGGGCAGCGTTCTTTATGATGCTGAAAAATGCGTGCAGTGCGACACCTGCATCCATGTCTGTCCCCATGACAGTTCTCCCAGAACACAGAAGCTGACGCCGGAAGAGACCTATGCCCGGGTAAAAAAGCAGATTCCTTTTATCAGAGGAATCTCCGTATCCGGCGGCGAGTGTATGCTCTGGCCGGATTTTCTCACAGAACTGTTCCGTCTGGCCAGAGCCGACGGACTGACTACGCTGATCGACAGCAACGGGACCATCCCTTTTTGGGAATATCCTGCGCTGATGGAGGTGACAGACGGCGTCATGCTGGATATCAAGGCTTTTGACTGTGAGGAACACCGGGCAGTGACAGGCGCTCCCAACGACGTCGTCCTTGCCAACGCGGCTTATCTGGCAGAAAACGCAAAACTCTACGAAGTGCGTGCGGTCATTGTCCCGGGCTTATATGATACCAGAAAGAGCATACAGGATATGGGAAGATTTCTTGCCCCGTATTTGTCCGTACACAAATTCAGGATCAAAGTGATCGCTTACAGGCCGATGGGAGTTCGCAGGGAGTATGCAGTCTATGAAGTACCCGATCAGGCATATCTGGAAAGCCTGGCGGATATTTTAAAAGGGTACGGATTTGAAGAGATTATTATCATCTGATGATAAAAATATCATGTACAGGAGTATTATTTTATGGAAGTAAAAGAAATTTTAAAACATGTAGACCACACTTTGTTAACACAGACTGCCACCTGGGAGGAGATCCGCCAGATCTGCGATGATGCAATCCGGTACGGTACGGCTTCAGTGTGCATCCCGCCCAGTTATGTAAAGCAGGTGAAAGCCTATGTCCGGGATCAGATGGCGGTCTGCACGGTGATCGGATTTCCCAACGGATATATGACCACGGCAGCCAAAGAGTTTGAGACGAAAGACGCGCTGCAAAACGGTGCGGACGAGATCGATATGGTCATCAATCTCGGCTGGGCAAAAGACGGAAAATTTGATCTGATTGAAGAAGAAATACGCACGCTGAAAACAGCCTGCGGGGATAAAGTTTTAAAAGTAATCATCGAAACTTGTCTTCTGACGGACGAAGAAAAGATAAAGATGTGCCGGGCAGTGACAGATGCGGGCGCCGATTATATCAAGACTTCCACAGGTTTTTCCAAAGCAGGCGCTACTTTTGAGGACATCAAACTGTTTTCCGAACATATCGGAGACGGCGTAAAGATGAAAGCGGCAGGCGGCATCTCGTCCATGGAGGACGCGGAAAAATTCCTGTCTCTGGGTGCGGACCGCCTGGGTACCAGCCGGATTGTCAAACTGGTGAAAAATGAGCAGGGAACAGTGACTAATTAAAAATGAGGTGAATGGTATGGTAGGAAGAATTTCAGGAGCAGGTTCTTATTTTATTATGCATCCTTACAATTATATGCAGGGAAGGTCCCAGGCCCGCGGAATACAGACGCAGAGTATGCAAAGTGCCGGCGCGCAGGCTGTATCCGGCGCATCTTTATCGGACAATGTGCCAAAATCGTCAGGCAGCGCGATCCCCAGAGGGTATCTCTCGTCGCCGGAGGATGCGTCCGCTCCGCAGCAGCTTTTTATCCCCCAGGGCGCAGATCCGGCGGAATACGCCGTGCGGATGCGTATGCAGCATATGGAAGACCCGGCTGCCCCTGCGCTTCCGGGCCAGGCAGAAGAAACACAGGGAATCCAGGACGTTCAGAAGACCGCAGAGGACAGGAAATGCCAGACTTGTGAACAGCGCAAATACCAGGACGGCTCCGACGATATGGGTGTTTCCTTTAAAACGCCCACCAGAATTGCTCCGGAAGCAGCCGGGGCAGCCGTCCGGGGCCACGAGCAGGAACATGTCACAAGGGAACGGGCAAAAGCCGAGCGTGAAGACCGCCGGGTTGTCAGCCAGAGCGTGACTTTACATACCGATATCTGTCCGGAATGCGGTAAAGTCTATATCTCCGGCGGCACGACGCGGACGACCACCGCCGCCAAACCCGAGCCGGTTCAGACACAGCCTGAAAAACAGTCTTTTGAAGCGGTGGCATAACAGAGAAATCAGAAAGGTGTAGAAGATGGCGAAAACTGTTGCTATAGGAATACAGAGTTTTGAAACGGTAAGAGAAAGACAGTGTTTTTATGTGGATAAAAGCATGTTTATCAAAGAATGGTGGGAAAGCCTGGATGATGTAACACTGATTGCCCGTCCAAGGCGTTTTGGAAAAACTTTGAATATGAGTATGACAGAGCAGTTCTTCTCCATAAAATATGCCGGGAAACATGAGTTGTTTGAGGGACTTGCCATCTGGGAACATGAAAAGTACAGAAAATTACAGGGAACATATCCGGTTATCAGTTTTTCTTTTGCAAATGTAAAAGAAAATACTTACCCAAAGGCCCGTTACAGAATCTGCCAGATCTTAAGAGACTTGTATGTACAGAATTATTTCCTTTTGAGTGAGGATGTGCTCACTCCGGGGGAGAAGGCATATTTTAACCGGATATCAGAGACGATGAGTGAAGAAGACGCTACGATGAGCATTCATTATCTGTCTTCTTTTTTATCCAGATACTATAACAAAAAGGTGCTGATTCTGCTGGATGAATATGATACGCCGATGCAGGAAGCATATGTAAGCGGGTACTGGGAGGAACTGGTTTCTTTTATCAGAAATCTCTTTAACGCGACCTTTAAGACGAACACCTGTCTGGAACGGGCCGTTATGACAGGCATTACGCGGGTAAGCCGGGAGTCCATTTTTTCTGACTTAAACAATCTGGAGATAGTGACAACTACTTCAGAAAAATATGCAGACAGTTTTGGCTTTACGGAAGAAGAAGTATTTACGTCATTGGATGAATATGGCATGTCTGATAAAAAGCAGGAGGTGAAGCGTTGGTATGATGGTTTTGCTTTCGGAAATCGGACAGATATTTACAATCCCTGGTCTATTATTAACTATCTAAACAAAAGGAAACTGGATGTATACTGGGCAAATTCCAGTTCCAACAGCCTGGCGGGCAAACTGATCCGGGAAGGCGATACAGATATAAAACAAAAGATGGAATCCCTGATGCAGGGAGAGACGCTTCAGGCAGAGATAGATGAACAGATCGTATACGGCGAATTGAATACAAAAAAAGACGCTGTCTGGAGTCTCCTGCTTGCCAGCGGCTATCTGAAAGCGGTTCAGG
>DKVI01000041.1:23803-25460 GCA_002491115.1 Lachnospiraceae bacterium UBA7182
CTCGAATATGTTCCGCGGATGGTTCGCCGCTCAGAACAGCCACTATAATGATTTTATCAAGGCCCTTTTATCAGGCGACCTGAAAGCCATGAACTATTATATGAACAAAGTGGCGCTTGCCACATTCAGTAGCTTTGACGTTGGGAAGAAACCTTCCGAGGATGCGGAGCCGGAGCGTTTTTACCATGGTTTTGTGCTGGGGCTTCTGGCGGAACTGGCCGGACGTTATACGGTGACTTCCAACCGTGAGAGCGGCTTTGGCCGGTACGACGTAATGCTGGAACCAGTAAAAGGGGATGACGGGATCATCCTGGAATTTAAAGTGCAGGATGCGGAGGACGAAAAGGAACTTTCCGATACCGTGCAAGCGGCGCTTAAGCAGATCGAAGACCGGAAATATGAGACGGCGCTTGTGGCAAAGGGGATACCGAAGGAGAAGATACGCAAATACGGATTCGCGTTTTGCAGGAAAAAGGTTTTAATTGGGCAAGGGTAAAGAGACTGGTTTTCATCAGTGTTTGGGAGAAGGAGTGCAACATGGCAAAAACCGTAGGAATAGGGATTCAGAGTTTTGAAAAAATAAGAGAGAGACACTGTTTTTATGTGGATAAAACCATGTTCATCAAAGAATGGTGGGAAAGCCTGGATGATGTAACGCTGATTACCAGACCCAGACGTTTTGGCAAAACGCTGACGGTGAGTATGACAGAACAGTTTTTTTCCGTAAAATATGCCGGGCGGGAGGATTTGTTTCGGGGCCTTAAAATATGGAAATATGAAGCGTACACAAATCTTCAGGGAACGTATCCTGTGATCAGTCTTTCTTTTGCCAATATAAAGGAAACCAATTATGGAACGGCCCGCAGAAAGCTCTGCCAGACATTGTCTAATCTGTATTCGGAATATGAATTTTTGCTGGGCAGCGACATACTTGGCGAAAGAGAAAGAAACTTTTTTAAATCTGTGTCAGTGGATATGGATGATACGACGGCGACTATGGCGCTTCACCAGCTTTCGCTTTATTTGTCGAAATTTTATGGGAAAAAGGTGCTGATCCTGCTGGATGAATATGATACGCCGATGCAGGAGGCATATGTAAGCGGGTACTGGGAGGAAATGGTCTCTTTTATCAGAAGCTTGTTTAACGCGACCTTTAAGACGAATCCCTTCTTGGAACGGGCCGTTATGACAGGTATTACGCGGGTGAGCCGGGAGTCCATTTTTTCTGACTTAAACAATCTTAAGATTGTAACAATTACATCCAATGAGTACGCGGACAGCTTTGGATTTACAGAGGAAGAAGTATTCGCGGTATTGGATGAATATGGAATGTCTGACAAAAAGCAGGAAGTGAAAAGCTGGTATGACGGTTTTACTTTCGGAAAGCAGACAGATATTTATAATCCCTGGTCTATTCTGAATTATCTGGATACCGGAAAGATTGGGATATACTGGGCAAATTCCAGCTCCAACAGCCTGGTGGGCAAACTGATCCGGGAAGGCGATACAGATATAAAACAAAAGATGGAATCCCTGATGCAGGGAGAGACGCTGCAGGCAGAGATAGATGAACAGATCGTATACGGCGAACTGCATACAAAAAAAGACGCTGTCTGGAGCCTCCTGCTTGCCGGCGGCTATCTGAAAGCGGTTCAGG
>DKVI01000041.1:25710-114321 GCA_002491115.1 Lachnospiraceae bacterium UBA7182
CTCGAATATGTTCCGCGGATGGTTTGCCGTTCAGAACGGCCACTATAACGATTTTATCAAGGCCCTTTTATCAGGCGACCTGAAAGCCATGGACTATTATATGAACAAAGTGGCGCTTGCCACATTCAGCAGCTTTGACGTTGGGAAGAAACCTTCCGAGGACGCGGAGCCGGAGCGTTTTTACCATGGTTTTGTGCTGGGGCTTCTGGCGGAACTGACCGGACGTTATATAGTGACGTCCAATCGTGAGAGCGGCTTTGGCCGGTACGACGTAATGCTGGAACCAGTAAAAGGGGATGACGGGATCATCCTGGAATTTAAAGTGCAGGATGCGGAGAATGAAAAGGAACTTTCCGATACCGTGCAAGCGGCGCTTAAGCAGATCGAAGACCGGAAATATGAGACAGCGCTTGTGGCAAAGAGGATACCGAAGGAGAAGATACGCAAATACGGATTCGCGTTCTGCGGGAAAAAGGTTTTGATTGGGCAGGGGTAAAGAGGCCGGTTTCAATCAGCGTTCACAAGGGCTGGCTGAAGGTAAAAGCAGGAAAGAAGCTTTTGTCTGCCGGGAATTTTGAAATAATCGGACATGTCAATAATGCCTCCAAAGGCATGGCGACTGTCATTATACAGGGAAATGGAGAATATAGCGGAATGAAAGCGTTGAATTTCAAAATTCAGCCCAAGAATATACAGTAGATTTTATGGAAGCTCCGGCGGGCAGGCAATTGCTTTGCTTCCCCTGCCCGCCACACCGCTTATACGGAAACCAATCATCATTTACACGCTCATAATACAGCTTTCATGATAGTATGGGATCAAAGAATCATGAGTCAGCAGCGTTAATCCTTCCTGTTTTGCCTGGGCGATCAGCATTCTGTCAAAGGGATCCTGGTGTTTTGGTGCATCTTTAGGCCGTGTCAGTGTTTTTATCAGGTAAATGTGTTCGTTTTCTATGGGAAGCCGTACGAAACCAGTGCGTTCGCATAAGAAAACGAACTCATTTTCTGAAACAGGCATCTGCTCTGGTTTGATTTTATGCTTGATAGCAATTTCCCATACAGAGGCCGTGCTGTAAAATACTTCGTTATCTGCTGACTCCAGCAATGCGATTACTTCACTGGTCAACTTTGTTGTATCGGCAACTGCCCATAAGGCGATATGGGTGTCCAGCAGTATTTTCATGGTTCTTTTACTCCAAACATTTCTGCGATTTCATCATTACAACCGTCAATATCGTCAGGAATTGTATATTTTCCATTGGCGATTCCCAATGTTCTTTTGTGAGTCTTTGATGGCAGATGCATGGTAAAGGGCATTGCTTTTTCTTCTACACTTTGTCTTGCAAAAATTCTTACAGCCTCCGCAAGGGATGTCCCCATTTGCCTGTACAATGCTTCTGCCTGCTCTTTTAATTCCGAATCCATTCTTACTTGTAAAATAGCCTGCTTCATTGTGGTAAAACCTCCTATTACGATATAATTATAATACAATTGTATTTCTTTTTCAATTCTTAATTTGTGATTCAGTAGCAGGAAGGAATCTTATGTGCGGTTGCGAAGCGGCCTGATGTATACGCTTTCAGAACTTTCCAATAATGGGCATGTGTATGCGAAAAAACAGCAGTTGGCTAATAAAGCATCTGAGCTTCCGGAAGCATTTTTGGAAAAGAAATACTTTGTTAAAGGAGAGGCTGGCAGATGTATCATTATAAACGGGATGAAATCTGCCATTTTTCCTGCGTCAAGAAAAAACCCTTGACACCCTCCCTTTTTTCGTGTAAGATAACGAAGGTGATCGCAATGGAAGAGATTCTGAGGCATGCGCTGCTCTATGATTTTTACGGAGAACTGCTGACGGAGCATCAGAAGCAGGTCTATGAGGACGTGGTTTTAAACGACTATTCTTTAAGCGAAGTGGCGGATAACTTAAAGATCAGCCGCCAGGGCGTGCATGATATGGTCAGGCGGTGTAATCGTCTGTTGGACGGGTACGAGGAAAAGCTGCATCTGGTAGAGAAGTTTTTAAGTCTCAGGAAAAAGGCTGAAAGGATCAAAGAGCTTGCCGCCAGGCGGGGAGACCGTTCGGCGATGGAAGAGATTGAAGAAATTTCTGTCAGGATTCTGGAGGAGTTATAGATGGCATTTGACAGTTTATCGGAGAAATTGCAGAATGTGTTTAAGAACCTGCGGGGCAAAGGCAGGCTGACGGAAGCGGATGTAAAGACCGCTTTAAAAGAAGTCAAGCTGGCCCTTCTGGAGGCGGACGTCAGTTTTAAAGTGGTTAAACAGTTTATCAAAGCCGTGGAAGCCAGGGCGATAGGTACAGATGTGCTGGAAAGCCTGACGCCGGGACAGACTGTCATCAAGATCGTCAATGAAGAGATGATTACCCTGATGGGCAGCGAGACGACCGAAATCAGGTTAAAGCCTTCCAATGAGATCACGGTGATCATGATGACCGGCCTTCAGGGCGCGGGTAAGACGACCACGGCGGCAAAGCTTGCCGGTAAATACAAGATCAAAGGACGTAAAGTCCTTCTGGCGGCCTGCGACGTATACCGTCCTGCGGCGATCAAGCAGCTTCAGGTGAACGGCGAGAAGCAGGGCGTGGAAGTATTTACCATGGGAGATAAGCACAAGCCGGTGGACATTGCCAAAGCGGCGGTGGAGCACGCCAGATCCCACAGTATGAACGTGGTGATTTTGGATACCGCGGGGCGTCTGCATATCGATGAAGACATGATGAACGAGCTGATCGAGATTCGGGAGCATGTGGAGGTAGACCAGAGCATTCTGGTGGTGGATTCCATGACCGGTCAGGACGCGGTAAATGTGGCAACCTCCTTTACGGAGAAGGTCGGTATCGACGGCGTAATTCTGACCAAGTTGGACGGCGACACCCGGGGCGGAGCGGCGCTTTCCATCCGTGCGGTGACCGGTAAGCCGATCCTGTATGTGGGTATGGGTGAGAAACTCTCCGATTTGGAGCAGTTCTATCCTGACCGTATGGCGTCGAGAATCCTTGGCATGGGTGATGTGCTGACCATGATCGAAAAAGCCCAGGAATCGTTGGACGAGGAAAAATCCCGCCAGATGGTCCAGAAGATGAAGAAGAATCAGTTTGACTTCGAGGACTATCTGGAAAGTATGAATCAGATGAAGAAAATGGGCGGCATCAGCGAGCTTCTGAGGATGATGGGGATGGGAGCCCAGATGAAGCAGATCGAGGACGCGGTGGATGAAAAGAAGATGGCGAGGATCGAGGCCATGATCCTGTCCATGACTGTAAAAGAGCGGCAGAATCCGGATCTTTTAAATCCTTCCAGAAAGCGCAGGATCGCCAGAGGCGCGGGTGTGGATATCAGTGAGGTGAACCGTTTTATAAAACAGTTTGAGCAGTCCAAGAAGATGATGAAGCAGATGCCCGGACTGATGGGCAAAGGAAAAGCAGGTAAAAAGGGAATGTTCGGCAGGTTGCCGTTTTAAACATTTCGTTTACACATATAAAAAATAAGAAGATAAAGTATAGTTTACGGAGGTAAGAACAATGGCAGTAAAGATCAGATTAAGAAGAATGGGACAGAAGAAGGCTCCTTTTTATAGAGTAGTTGTAGCTGATTCCAGATCCCCGCGCGACGGAAGGTTTATCGAGGAGATCGGTACTTATGATCCCAACTTAGACCCCAGCGTATTTAATATCGATGAAGAGGCAGCCAAAAAATGGCTTGCGAACGGCGCGCAGCCGACAGAGGTAGTCGGTAAACTGTTTAAGCTTGCCGGTATTACCAAATAAGACTCCCCGGAGGCAAAAAAATGGAAAAATTGGTGGAAGTGATCGCAAAATCACTGGTAGATCATCCGGATGAAGTGAGAGTGGACAGAACAGAAGAAGGAGACAAAATAGAAATAGTTCTTAAAGTCTCTCAGGCGGATATGGGGAAGGTGATCGGCAAACAGGGCCGCATCGCGAAAGCCATCCGTTCGCTGGTGAAAGCGGCGGCTTCAAGAGATGAAAAAAAAGTTGTGGTAGAGATCAAACAGTGATGCAACAGTGAGCTGCCGCCTGCCCGAAGCGTAAGCTTGGGGAGGCAGCAGCTTTTTTGTGTGCCTTATATTTATAAGGAAAGGAAAAGAGATGGAACAGTTTTTAAGAGTGGGTGTGATTTCCTCCACCCACGGAGTGAGGGGAGAAGTCAAAGTATATCCTACTACGGATGATCCGGCCAGGTTTACAGAGCTTAAATCTGTGTTTTTAGATACGAAAAAAGGCCGGGAAGAACTGGAGATAGAAGGTGTAAAATTTTTTAAAAACCAGGTTATTTTAAAATTCAAAGGCTATGATACGATCAATGACATAGAAAAATATAAAGGCATGGATCTTCTTATATCCAGAGAAAACGCGGTTCCTCTGGGAGAAAATGAGAATTTTATCGCCGACCTGATCGATATGACTGTGACGACTGATACAGGCAGGAAGCTGGGAATTTTGACAGATGTGATCCAGACAGGGGCCAATGACGTCTATGTGGTGGAGACAGAGGAGAAAAAAGAGATCCTTCTGCCTGCCATCAGAGAGTGCATCCTGCAGGTGGATGTGGAAAACAGGCAGATGCTGGTGCATATACTGGAAGGATTGCTGGACGAATGAAATATTATGTGTTGACTTTATTTCCGGATATGATAAGGGACGGATTTCAGACAAGCATCACCGGACGGGCTGTGGAAAAGGGACTTTTATCTCTGGAAACTGTGAATATCCGTGATTTTTCTGTAAACAAGCACAATCGTGTGGATGATTATCCTTATGGAGGCGGGGCCGGTATGGTTATGCAGGCGGAGCCGGTGTATCTTGCCTGCCAGTCGGTCATTTCAAAGCTGCCGCGAAACCCCAGAGTTCTTTATATGAGCCCTCAGGGCCAAGTGTTCAACCAGCAGATGGCAGGAGAGCTGGCACAGGAAGAAGAACTGATCTTTTTGTGTGGTCATTATGAGGGGATAGACGAGCGTGTTCTGGAAGAGATCGTGACGGATGAGGTGTCCATCGGAGACTATGTACTTACCGGTGGCGAACTTCCGGCGCTGGTAATCATGGACGCCGTTTCCCGTCTGCTGGACGGCGTGTTGCATAACGATGAATCTGCCGAATTTGATTCTTTTCACGATAACCTGCTGGAATATCCTCAGTACAGCAGGCCGGAGCAGTGGCGGGGAAAACAGGTTCCGCCCATCCTTTTATCGGGCCATCACGCCAATGTGGAACGGTGGCGCCGGGAGCAGTCCCTTCTGCGCACCAGAGAGCGCAGGCCTGACCTGCTGGAGCGCGCGGCACTCACCAAAGAAGATAAAAAATTTCTTGCAAACCTTACAGATTTATGATAAGATAATATGCGTTGTGAGAAAAAGAGATGGTCCTCTGTTACGCCAGACGTATTAAGAACATCCAGTCATGAAGGAGGAACACAATGAACGATATTATCAAAGAGATCGAGTCGGCTCAGTTGAAAGCCGAAGTGCCGAGTTTTAACGTAGGCGACACAGTCAAAGTTTATGCCAAGATTAAAGAGGGCAACCGTGAAAGAATCCAGGTATTTGAAGGCACCGTATTAAAGAGGCAGGGCGGAAGCACCCGCGAGACTTTCACCGTAAGAAAGAATTCCAACGGAATCGGCGTTGAGAAGACATGGCCGTTACACTCCCCGAACGTGGAGAAAGTGGAAGTGGTTCGCTATGGTAAAGTAAGACGCGCGAAACTGAATTACTTAAGAGGTCGCGTAGGTAAAGCTGCCAAAGTAAAAGAGCTGGTAAAATAAATTCACGATGAGAGGGACATATACGAAAGTATGATGTCCCTTTTTTAAAAAAGCGATATGAAGAGAAAAAAAGGACTTAGTTTTTATAAAAGAAGACGGGTAGTACATACCACTACGGTCCAGAAGATTTTTCTCTGGGCAGGAGAGTGTGTGCTGGCTTTCGCCATCGGGTGTGTTCTTGTGTATTATTTTATGACAAGTCTTACCTGTGTGGGGCAGGCAATGGAGCCTTCTGTAGGAAGCGGTGATCTGGTGCTTGTGAACCGTTTTATTTATTCTCTGGCGCCGCCCAGGGCAGGGGACGTGGCGGTGTTTAAACCGAACGGCAATGAAAATTCTCATTATTATATGAGAAGAGTAATCGGTGTTCCCGGGGATACGGTGCAGATTAAAGAAGGATTTGTCTATGTAAACGGAGAATTGTTTGAAACCGGCGTCGGCAATGAGCAGATGGATTACGCGGGTCTGGCGGAGGAAGAGATTGTCCTTGGAAAAGATGAATTTTTTGTGCTGGGAGATAACCGCAACGCCAGCGAGGACAGCCGGAATGCGGATATAGGAAACGTCAGGAGAAAAGATATCTACGGGATGGCATGGTTTGTGCGGTATCCTTTTGAAAACTTTGGAGTTATCCCATAAATAAACAGCATAAGTCAGGAGTCTGTTATGAATATTCAATGGTATCCGGGGCATATGACGAAAGCCCGCCGGATGATGCAGGAAAATATAAAGCTGATTGATCTGATCATAGAACTGGTGGACGCAAGAGCCCCTCTGTCCAGCCGGAATCCGGATATTGACGAGCTGGGAAAGGGAAAAGCAAGGCTGATTCTTCTGAATAAGTCGGATCTGGCAGATGACAGGCAGAATGAAGCCTGGTGTGCCTGGTTTAAAAAACAGGGATTTTTTACAGTAAGGCTGGATTCCCGCAGCAAGACCGGAATGAAAGCGGTTCAAAGCGCCATCCAGGAGGCCTGCAGGGAGAAGACCGAGCGGGACAGAAGAAGGGGGATCAAGAACCGCCCTGTGCGTGCCATGGTGGCAGGAATCCCCAACGTGGGCAAATCCACTTTTATCAACAGTTTCGCAGGCAGGGCCTGCACCAAAACCGGCAACCGGCCCGGCGTCACCAAAGGCGCCCAGTGGATTCGCTTAAACAGACAGGTGGAACTTCTGGATACGCCCGGCATCCTGTGGCCGAAGTTTGACGATCAGCAGGTGGGGATTCGGCTGGCGATCCTGGGTTCGGTCAACGACGATATTTTGAATACAGAAGAACTTTCCCTGGAACTGGGGACATTTTTGCGGACTTATTTTCCTGAGTCTCTGGAAGAGCGGTATCATTTCTCTTTATCGGAGACGGAAAAGCCATGGCAGATCCTGTGGAAGATCGCAGAGGCCAGATCCTGTGTAACAAAAGGCGGAGAGCCGGACATTTCCAGGGCGGCGCTGTTTCTTCTGGATGATTTCAGGAGCGGCAGGCTCGGGAAAATTACACTTGAATTTCCGCCGGAAGGGGAATAAGATAAGAACATAAAGATATGAGGTGGCAGCATGGAAAATTATGAGTACGCAGAAGCGTCGGAAGGAAAGAAGCCGGGAATGTTAAAAGAGATCCTGGGATTTCTCCTGTATGTGGTCATTGTGGTAGGGATCACTTTTATTATTATTACATTTGTGGGACAAAGAACTTATGTAAGCGGAAGCTCTATGGAGAATACATTGAGCCATGGAGACAATCTGATCGTGGATAAACTTACTTATCGTTTCTCGGCTCCGAAAAGATTCGATATTATTGTCTTTCCGTTCCGATATGAAGATAATGTCTATTATATAAAGCGTATCATCGGCCTTCCCGGTGAGACGATTCAGATTCAGGATGGGGAAATCTATGTAAACGGAGAGATTCTGGAAGAATCCTACGGGCGCGAGGTAATGAAAAGCGCCGGGCTGGCAGCGGATCCGATTACCCTTGGAGACGACGAATACTTTGTCCTGGGAGATAATCGTAACGACAGCACGGACAGCCGGGATCCCAATGTAAGACTGATCCACAAAGACGAGATCATCGGCCGGGCGTGGGTCCGTATCTGGCCTTTGAATAAACTGGGAGTGTTAAAGCATCAGTAATGACGAAGAAAGAGGAACGGCTGAAAAAGCAGCAGGAAAAGCTCGCAAAAGAGCTGGAACGGCTGAACGGCTTAAAGGTATACGAACGAGAATATGAAACCCTTGGTCTTGTGTGCGGAATCGACGAGGCCGGACGGGGACCTCTGGCGGGGCCTGTGGTGGCGGGCGCGGTTATCCTTCCAAAAGACTGTCAGATTTTGTACCTGAACGATTCCAAGAAACTGACAGCCAGACGCAGAGACTTACTTTACGACGAGATCCTTGAGAAAGCGCTGGCGGTGGGAATCGGGGTCGTGGATCACGAGCAGATTGATAGGGTGAATATCCTGCAGGCGACGTACCAGGCTATGAGAGAGGCGGTCGGCAGTCTTGCGTTAAGTCCGGATGTGCTGCTGGTGGACGCGGTGACAATACCGGGGATTTCAATTAGGCAGGTGCCGATTGTAAAAGGGGATGCAAAGAGCGTGTCCATTGCGGCGGCAAGTGTTGTGGCGAAAGTGACCAGGGACCGGATGATGGTGCAGATGGAGGACGTGTATCCGGGGTATGGGTTTGCGTCTAACAAAGGGTATGGATCGGCGGCACATATTGCGGCGCTGAAAAGTAAGGGGCCTTGTAAGATACACAGGAGGACGTTTATAAAGAATTTTGTGCAGGATGTGTAAGGGGGAGAGGCGCGCAGAATGGGACGGCGGCGTGCGGGGGATATGGCCCGGGCAGGCCGGGGTCCGCGTTGGCATCCCCTTCCCCGCAGCAGCGTCCCATCGCCAAAATCCCCCTTGGTATTATAGAGAAAGTGTAAATTGTGATGAAAAACACTCGACAAATCGGTGCTTATTATGAGGAATTAGCTACGCAGTATTTAGAAGAGAAAGGGTATAAGATCCTGGAACGGAATTTCTACTGCCGCCAGGGGGAGATTGATCTGGTTGCCATGGACGGGGCGTATCTTGTGTTTGTAGAAGTGAAATACCGGGCCGGACGCGGTGCGGGTCATCCATTGGAAGCCGTTGATGTGAGGAAGCAAAATAAGATATCCCGCGCGGCTGTTTATTATTGTTATCGTCATAAGATTCCTGATACCCGGCCTTGCAGATTTGATGTGGTCAGTATTTTAGACGGGGAGATTGAACATATAAAAAATGCATTTGAATTATATCCATAGGGAGAATCGTATGAACTGGAAAAGAAAATCTGACACGGACGAAATGCATATAAGGACAAAAGATGGCGTACCATATTTTGTATTTCCGATTCTGGAAGATACGAATCTGGTGCGCCATGGTTTTTCTACCCGCTTAGGCGGCGTCAGCCAGGGACATCTGTCAGAGATGAACCTAAGCTTTACCCGGGGAGACGATCCCGAAAACGTCCGGGAGAATTTTCGGCGGGTGGGAGCTGCCATCGGATTTGATCCCGGGTCTCTGGTGCTGTCCCATCAGACCCATACGACCAACGTGCGTCTGGTCACCGAAAAGGACAGAGGAAAAGGTTTTACCCGGCCTCTGGATTATACAGATGTGGACGGAATGATCACGGATGTGCCGGGTCTTATGCTGGCTACTTTTTATGCGGACTGTGTGCCGCTCTTTTTTGTAGATCCCGTGAACCGCGCCGTCGGCCTGTCCCATTCCGGATGGAAAGGAACCGTAAACCGTATGGGGGCGGTGACGGCAGAAAAGATGAGACAGGCTTTTGGAACAGACCCCGCCCATCTGCGCGCTGCCATCGGCCCATCCATCTGCCAGGACTGCTATGAAGTCAGCGAGGATGTGGCCCTTGCGTTTATGCAGGAGTTTAAAGAATACGCGGACGAGCGGCTGATCTATAGAACTTCGGAAGAAAAATACCAGCTAAACCTCTGGCGCGCCAATGAGATCGTGCTTTTGGAAGCCGGTATTCTGCCAAAGCATCTGGCAGTCACCAATATATGTACCTGCTGCAATCCGGATCTTATGTTTTCTCACAGGGCAAGCCATGGAAAAAGAGGAAATCTGGGCGCATTTTTAGGGCTTACTGCTCCATCTTCTCCAGCAGGGCATGGATACGCTCCGTAGGATCATTGACGCGCTCCGTGGACACGTCATGATTAATACAGTCGATGATGGCTGACAGGAATTTTGTCATATCTGCCTCCACATAATAGGGACGGGAGAGCAGTTCAGGTGTGCGGTAATTTAAGTTGGTGGATACCACATGGCTTAAATACCCCTTTTCATAATATTCGTCGAATTTTTCCAGGCCGTCTGTGAAAAGCCCGAAGGTGGTGCAGGCAAAGACTCGCTTGGCGCCCCGCTCTTTTACCTGGCGGGCCACATCCAGCATGCTTTCGCCGGAGGAGATGATGTCGTCGATAATGATAACGTCTTTTCCGGACAGGTCATCTCCTAAAAATTCATGGGCTACGATGGGATTCTTCCCGTTGACAATAACGGAGTAGTCCCGGCGTTTGTAGAACATGCCCATATCCACGCCCAGCACGCCGGCAAAGTAGACGGCGCGTTCCATGGCGCCTTCGTCGGGGCTGATCACCATCAAATGTTCTTTGTCGATCTTAAGATCCGGCTCTGCGTCCATCAGGCCTTTTATAAACTGAAACGGCGGGTTAAAGCTGTCAAAACCGTAAAGAGGAATGGCGTTGCACACCCGCGGGTCGTGGGCGTCAAAGGTAATAATATTGGAAACCCCCATATCCACCAGTTCCTGAAGGGCGAAGGCACAGTCCAGAGATTCCCGCTGGCTTCTTTTGTGCTGGCGGCTTTCATACAGGAAAGGCATGATTACATTGATCCGGTGGGCTTTGCCGTTGGCAGCCATGATAATTCGCTTTAAATCCTGGTAGTGGTCGTCGGGCGACATGTGGTTTTCATAGCCGCAGACCGTGTAGGTCAGGCTGTAATTCAGGACGTCCGCCAGGATAAAAAGATCTACGCCGCGGACCGAATCGTAGAGGATTCCTTTCGCTTCCCCGGTGCCAAAGCGGGGACAGGCGCTTCTGATCAGGTAGGATTCTTCATGGTATCCCTGAAAATCAGGGGTATTTTGAAACTTCTGGTTACTTTTTTCGCGGTATTCCACCAGGAACGCATCCACACTTCTGGCCAAATCCCGGCAGCCTTCCAACGCCGCAATCTTTAAAGGGGCAATAGGCATGATACTTTCATAAGAATAATTTTCCGGCATAAAATTCTCCTGTCTTTCGTGTACATAACGATAATCTATTTATATCATTATTAGGTGCGGACAGTCAACCCAGATTGCAATTTTTCCTGTTATTTAGTATAGTAGACAAGGAAGAACAACAGCGGAGCCCGTACAACAGGCAGAGCAGAGTGCGAAGCAGGCTGCTCTGGGTAAAGACTGTTGGGAGTGCGAAGCGGAACTATAATAAGCAAAAGAGAGGTGGAGACAGATGGAACATGTGATCCGTTCTGTGTCGCCGGGCAGCATTGCCTGGGAGATGGAGATTGAGCCGGGGGACGTGCTGCTTGCCGTCAACGGGCAGTCGCCGGAGGATGTATTTGACTACCGGTATCTGATCAATGACGAGACGCTTCTGGTTCTGATCCGAAAAGCGGACGGAGAAGAATGGGAACTGGAGATTGAGAAAGAATATTCAGAAGACCTGGGAGTGGAATTTGAGAACGGGCTGATGGACGATTACCGTTCCTGCCGTAATAAATGTATTTTCTGCTTTATTGACCAGCTTCCCAAAGGGATGCGGGATACGCTGTATTTTAAGGACGACGATTCACGGCTGTCTTTTTTGCAGGGGAATTATCTGACGCTTACAAATATGAATGACCATGACCTTGACAGAATCATTCATTATAAACTGTCGCCCATCAATATTTCCTTTCAGGCCACCAATCCGGATTTGCGCTGCCGGATGCTGAATAACCGCTTCGCCGGGGATATTCTGGATAAAGTAAAGAAGTTAAAAGAAGCCGGTATTCTTATGAACGGGCAGATTGTGCTGTGTAAGGGCGTCAATGACAAAGAGGAGCTTGCGCGGTCGATCCGGGATCTGGAAGTGTTTCTTCCCGAACTTCAGAGCGTGTCCGTGGTACCGGTGGGCCTGACCCGTTACCGGGATGGATTGTATCCGCTGGAACCCTTTACAAAGGAAGACGCCGGGGAAGTATTAAAGGCCATCCATAGCTGGCAGGAGTTCTTTTTGGAAAAATACGGTACACATTTGATTCATGGGGGGGATGAGTGGTACATCCTTGCTGAAGAACCTTTTCCTGAGGCGGATACCTATGATGATTACCTGCAGCTTGAAAACGGCGTGGGCATGGTGAGACTTTTGGAGGAGGAAATAAAGGAGACGCTTCTAAAACTTCCGGGCGACGCAAGAAGCCGAAGCGTTACCATTGCCACAGGCGTGCTGGCAGCGCCGTTATTGGAGGAACATGCGAAGAAGATACAAAAGAAATACCCGAATGTCAAAATCCGGGTGCTGACCGTTTATAACCGCTTCTTCGGAGAACAGATCACCGTGGCCGGGCTGATCACGGGACAGGATTTAATCGACCGGTTAAAAGGAGAGGAGCTTGGGGACAGGCTTTTGCTCACGGCGCATATGTTAAAAAGCGGCGAGCCGGTGTTCCTGGACGACGTAACGGTAGAAGAAGTGGAAAAATCTTTACAAATTAAAATATCCATAGTAGAATCAAGCGGAAGCGACCTTATAAACAATATATTAGAGTAAGAGGACTGATACTATATGAGTAAACCGATTGTTGCCATTGTGGGCCGCCCGAACGTGGGAAAATCCACACTGTTTAATGCGCTGGCAGGCGAAAATATTGCCATTGTAAAGGATACGCCGGGCGTTACCCGGGACAGGATCTATGCGGACGTAACATGGCTTAACCATCATTTTACGTTGATCGACACCGGCGGAATCGAGCCGGACAGCAGCGATATCATCCTGTCCCAGATGAGAGAGCAGGCGCAGACCGCCATTGATACGGCGGACGTGATTGTATTTCTTACGGATGTGCGTCAGGGGCTTCAGGACGCGGATTCCAAGGTGGCGGACATGCTGCGCCGTTCCCGTAAGCCTGTGATTCTGGCGGTAAATAAGGTGGACAGTTTTCAGAAATACATGGCGGACGTCTACGAGTTTTACAATCTGGGGATCGGGGACCCGGTGCCAGTGTCGGCTTCGTCCCGTCTGGGGATCGGGGAACTGCTGGATGCAGTGGTCTCTTATTTTCCTGAAGGTGCGGATGACGAAGAAGAGGATCTTAGGCCGAAGATCGCCATTGTGGGTAAACCCAATGTGGGCAAGTCGTCCATTATCAATAAGCTGACCGGGGAGAACCGGGTCATTGTATCGGATATCGCCGGGACCACCCGGGACGCGGTGGATACGGATATTTGCCGTAACGGCAAAGAATATGTATTTATTGATACTGCGGGACTTCGCAGGAAAAGCAAAATCAAGGAAGAACTGGAGCGCTACAGCATTATACGCGCCGTGACGGCCGTGGAGCGTGCGGACGTGGTGGCGGTCGTCATCGATGCCGGGGAAGGCGTGACCGAGCAGGATGCCAAGATCGCCGGCATCGCCCATGAAAGAGGAAAAGGAATCATCATAGTCGTCAATAAATGGGATGCCATTGAGAAGAACGATAAGACGATCTATGAATTTACCCGAAGGATACGTGAAGTGCTTTCTTTTATGCCCTATGCGCAGCTTTTGTTTATATCCGCCCGGACCGGGCAGCGGCTGGAAAAACTATTCGAGATGATCGATATTGTCATCGAGAATCAGACTTTGAGAATACAGACCGGCGTGCTGAACGAGATTATCATGGAAGCCACGGCCATGCAGCAGCCGCCGTCGGACAAGGGACGCAGGCTGAAAATCTACTACGGAACCCAGGTTTCCGTAAAGCCGCCGACTTTTGTCATCTTTGTAAACGACAAAGAGCTGATGCATTTCTCCTATGTAAGATATCTGGAGAACCGGATCAGGGACGCGTTCGGCTTTCAGGGAACTTCGCTGAAATTTATCATTCGGGAGAGAAAGGAACAAGGATAAGATGGAACGGATCGTTTGTCTGGGAATCGGTTATCTGTTCGGGCTGTTTCAGACAGCTTATATCTATGGGAAGATGAATGGGATTGACATCCGCGAGCATGGAAGCGGCAACGCCGGATCGACCAACGCCCTTCGGGTGCTGGGCAAGAAGGCAGGCGTGATCGTGCTTTTGGGGGATGTGGCCAAGACGGTGCTGGCCGTCCTGCTGATCCGTATGCTTTTTAGGAGGAGTCATGGGGATATGCTGCCGCTGCTGGGGATCTATGCTGCCGCGGGCGCGATTCTTGGACATAATTTTCCTGTGAACCTTGGATTCAAAGGAGGAAAAGGGATTGCCTGCACCGCCGGACTGGTGCTGACGCTGGGGCCTGTCGTGACAGTGCTGGAATCTGCCACATTTCTTTTGACAGTCTTTCTGACCCGGTATGTATCTCTTGGGTCTGTTCTGGTGGTCATTGAGCTGGTCGTTGACCTGGTCGTGCTGGGGCAGATGGGGTACTATGGCATGAGCCAGGCGCATCTGACGGAATTTTATCTGGTTTGTACGGCGCTTTCGGCGATGGCGATCTATCGGCACAGGGCAAATATAAAACGTCTTTTAAACGGAACGGAGAGTAAAATATTTGAAAAAAAAGAATAGGGGGTTTATCGTATGGCAAAAGTCAGTGTGATCGGCGCGGGAAGCTGGGGAACGGCGCTTTCGGTCGTCCTCAATGACAACGGGCATGAGGTGACTGTCTGGTCTTACAAGGAAGAAGAAGTAAGGCTTCTGCATGAAAAAAGAGAGAATGTATCAAAGCTTCCGGGGGTGAAGCTTTCGGAAAGCATCCGTTTTACCGCCGATTTAAAAGAGGCGGTTCAGGGGCAGGAGTTGTGCGTGCTGGCAGTGCCGTCCACCTGTGTCAGGAGTACGGCAGAAAAAGCCGCGCCTTTTGTAAAGAAGGAGCAGCTTTTTGTAAATGTGGCAAAGGGGATCGAAGAGCGTACTCTGATGACCCTGACAGATATCATGGAAGAGGAACTTCCGGGTGTGAATGCGGCTGTTTTGTCCGGGCCAAGCCATGCGGAGGAAGTGGGAAGACGGATTCCCACCACCGTGGTGGCGGGGGCAAAAGATAAAAAGACGGCGGAGTTGATCCAGAATATTTTCATGAATGAAAGATTCCGCGTCTATACCAGTCCGGATATGCTGGGCATAGAGCTTGGGGGGGCGCTGAAAAATGTCATTGCCCTGGCGGCGGGCGCGGCGGACGGGCTTGGCTGCGGGGACAATACAAAAGCGGCGTTGATTACGAGGGGAATCGCGGAGATGAGCCGGCTGGGAGTCGCCATGGGCGGACGCATTGAGACCTTTAACGGACTGACCGGCATCGGCGACCTGATCGTTACCTGCGCGTCCGTACACAGCCGGAACCGGAAGGCAGGATACCTTCTGGGGCAGGGAAGAACCATGCAGCAGGCCATGGAGGAAGTAAAAATGGTGGTGGAAGGCGTCTATTCCGCCAAAGCCGCCAAAAAGCTGGCGGAAAAATACCAGGTGGATATGCCGATCGTGGAGGAAGTCAACGCAGTCCTTTTTCAGGACAAGCCAGCGAAAGAAGCGCTGGAAGACCTGATGATCCGCGATAAAAAAATCGAAAATCCCCTGCTTCCCTGGCAGGCAGAATCCTAAACAGCAACGAAATGTACAATAGGAGAAAAAGTCATGACAAGAGACGAATTTCAGACATTGACAAAAAAAGGACCTGTACTCCTGGACGGCGGTACCGGTTCCTGTCTGCGTAAAAGAGGGATGCCCGCGGGTGTCTGCACAGAGAAATGGGTTTACGACCATCCGGACGTGATCGCCGCGCTTCAGCAGGAATATGCCGGGGCAGGTTCCCGGATTATCTACGCGCCCACCTTCGGGGGCAACCGTATTTCCCTGCAGAATATGGGGCTGGAAGACGAGCTGGAAGAACTGAATTTTACGCTGGTAAAGCGCACGGTGGAAAATGTAGGGACAAAAGTCCTGGTGGCAGGGGATCTCTCCACCACAGGAAAGCCCATGGAGCCTTACGGGCCCATGACGTACGATCAGTTACTGGAAGTTTATAAAGAACAGATCGGGATTCTCTCCCGGGCAGGAGCCGACCTGATCGTGGCGGAGACGCTTATGTCCCAGGAGGAAGCCCTGGTGATCTGTGACGCCGCCCATGCCGTCTGCGACCTGCCGTTACTGATCTCTTTCAGCTGTGAGGGCGACGGGACGCTTTATTTTGGCGGCAGCGTATTTGACGCGGCGGCGGCGGTGGAAGCCATGGGCGCATCCGCGGCGGGAGTCAACTGTTCCGTGGGGCCCGATCAGTTAGAAGCCGTCATATCCGGGCTTTCCAGGACGCTGTCTGTTCCTGTCATGGCAAAACCCAATGCCGGAATGCCGGAGATTACGTCTGAAGGAGAAGCCGTATACAGTATGGACGAAGGGGCTTTTTGCACCCATGTGGAAAAGCTGGTTTCATGCGGCGCGTCCCTGATCGGCGGCTGCTGCGGCACTACGCCCGATTATATCCGGTTATTAAGCCGGATAACGGTCCAATAAATTTTTTCGTTAAGAATTGACAAACCCTCCGTTCATTGTTACAATATTTTGGTATGAACATATAGAGAAAGCAGGAGAACAGATGGAAAAAAAGGTAGTATTTTCAATTCTCGTAGATAATACAGCCGGCGTTTTAAGCCGGATTGCAGGCCTGTTCAGCCGCCGTGGCTATAATATCGACAGCCTGACAGTGGGCGTGACCGCAGACCCGAGGTATTCCAGGGCGACGGTTGCCACCAGAGGGGACAAGACGATCCTCGACCAGATCGAAAAGCAGTTAAACAAGCTGGAAGACGTGGTGGATATCAAGAAACTGGACCCGGAGAGTTCCGTGTGCCGGGAGCTTGTGCTTGTCAAAGTACTTTGCAGCGGTGAAAGCCGTCAGAATGTCATATCCATCGCGGATATTTTCAGAGCGAACATTGTGGACGTTTCCATAGAATCTCTGGTGATTGAACTGGTGGGCAGCCAGAACAAGACGGATGCGTTCTTACGGATGCTGGACGGGGTGGAGATTTTAGAGCTTGCCCGCACCGGTATTACAGGTCTGTCCAGGGGCACCTTCGATGTGAAGATGTACGACGAAGAAGGTAAGCTGATCGACTATGATTTTAAGAAAGACAGCCATATTTAAACATATATTTATTAAAACAATGGAGGAGTAAAACAATGGCAAAAATTTATTATCAGGAAGATTGTAACCTTTCCCTGCTGGAAGGAAAGACGATCGCGGTGATCGGCTACGGAAGCCAGGGACATGCGCATGCTTTGAACGCGAAAGAATCAGGCTGCCATGTGATTATCGGACTTTACGAGGGAAGCAAATCCTGGAAGAGAGCAGAGGAACAGGGCTTTGAAGTATATACCGCTGCAGAAGCGGCGAAAAAAGCAGACATCATTATGATTCTGATCAACGATGAGCTGCAGGCTGCCATGTATAAAAAAGACATCGAGCCGAACCTGGAAGAAGGCAATATGCTGATGTTCGCCCACGGCTTTAATATCCATTTCAACCAGATCGTGCCGCCGAAGAACGTGGACGTTACCATGATCGCGCCGAAAGGACCGGGACATACCGTAAGAAGCGAGTATCAGGCAGGCAAAGGCGTTCCGTGCCTGGTGGCCGTCCATCAGGATGCTTCCGGCAAGGCGCTGGAAAAAGCGCTGGCTTACGCGCTGGCTATCGGCGGTGCAAGGGCAGGCGTTCTGGAGACGACGTTCCGTACCGAGACAGAGACAGACCTGTTCGGTGAGCAGGCAGTTCTGTGCGGCGGCGTATGCGCTTTGATGCAGGCAGGTTTTGAAGTGCTGACCGAAGCGGGTTATGACCCGAGAAACGCATATTTTGAGTGTATCCATGAGATGAAACTGATTGTGGATCTGATCTATCAGTCAGGTTTTGAAGGCATGAGATATTCGATCTCCAATACGGCTGAGTACGGCGATTATGTGACCGGTCCGAAGCTGATCACAGAGGAGACCAGGAATACCATGAGAAAGATCTTAAAAGAGATCCAGGACGGTTCCTTTGCGAAAGAATTTCTTCTGGATATGTCCCCGGCAGGCGGACAGGCGCATTTTAAAGCCATGAGAAAACTGGCTGCTGAGCATCCGTCAGAGAAAGTCGGTAAAGAGATCCGCAAGCTTTACAGCTGGAACGGAGAAGACAAATTACTGGATAATTAATCAGAGTATGGGGGAGGCTGTCACGGCGCGTATGCTGCGGCAGCTTTCTTTACTGTATTATCCTTTGGGAAAGGAAGTAGACCGGTGAGAAGAAACAGTCTTTCAGTCAGGCAGACGCAGTGTCTGTTCCTGCTGTTCCATGGGATGGCTCTGTTGTATGCCGTTTTTTTCCTGCATCCTTATTACGGGTCGAATGATGAGTTTTCTCTGGCAGCCATCGCGTCAGGGGCGTATGGAGAACCTTCCTGGTATTTTATTTATCTGCACAGCGGATTTGGATGGATTTTAAAGGCGTTTTATACGCTGGCGCCAGGGGTTAACTGTTATACGTTTGTGATGTACGGGATGATCTTTTTATCCCTGACAGCCATTGGTTTTGTATGGATCGGACGCGGGAAAAAGACCGGAGCGATAATGGCGGTCATGCTGACGCTGGCCTGCCTGCAGCCTTTGTATGTGGAACTGCAATATACGAAAACGGCGGCTGTGGCGGCTGTGGCGGGCTATGCACTGCTGTTTGCAGGAGGGCGGCGACCAAAAAGCATTCGAACTGCGGCGGGGATCTGCTTTCTTCTTATGGGAAGCTGGATTCGTTTTCAGGCTTTTGGCATGGTCAGCATTCTGGCCTTTGGCATGTGGCTTTTTAAAGGATACGGGGCGTGGCGTAAAAAAGAATGGAAAGTGTTCTTTGTGCAGGACTGCCTGCCCTGTCTGGCTGCGTTCGCGCTGGTCTTTGGAAGCATGGCCGCGGAGAATCTGCTTGTGTACACGCCGGACAGTCCGCAGGCTCATTATCGGGAATACGACAGAGCCCGCCAGCAGCTTCTGGACTATGGGGTGCCTGAATGGGATGAATATGAAGCGGACTATGAAGCGATCGGTCTTACAAGAACAGATTGCATCAATTTGCAGAACTGGCTGATCTCGGATTATGACCGTTATACGGCGGATACGTTCCGTGCCATTGTGGATTTTCGCAAAGACAGGCCTTTCCAGTGGGAATATCTTCTGGATTATCTGATGATACTGGCGAAAAAGCCGCTTTTTTTACTGAGTGTTCTGATGGCGGCTGTGTGGCTGTTTCCGTTGTCTAATGTGCGGAAAAGGAAGAACGGTTTCCCTGTAAGTTATCCTTTCCTGGCGCTTCTTTGCGTTTATCTGTACTTTATCAGTATTTACAGAGTGCTTCCCATCGTGGTTACTGCCTGTCTGATCAGCTGTCTGGTCTTTGTGTGGACGGCGGCGGAGGATGAGATCGCGTCGAAATGGGAAGATAAGCTTAAAGGAAAACGTTTGTTTGGAACGGCGTTTGCCGGTGTGGCTTTGACTGCGGGGCTTTGTGTCCGTATGCTGGCAGCGCCTCTTTTTGAACCGCCGGTGCAGTCTTCTGCTTCTGCTGTTGCCTTTCGGACTTTATATGATACCATCAGCAAGGATAAAAAGATCTATTATGCATTTGACCCGCTGACTAATAATGGAATGGAACTTGGATATTCTGTTTTTGAGAAGATTCCCGAAGAATATCTGACTAATATCTTTTCTCTGGGCGGGTGGGAGACGGAGTCTCCGCAGGTGGTATCCAATCTGGAGCATTATGGAGAGAGGAGCCTTCTGACGTCCCTTTATAAAAGTGATCGGGCGGTGCTGATTTCCAATACCCTGATGGAACATATCATGCTTCATCTGCAGGATACGTATGACGGCATTTTTATCACTTATTCCAAGGTAAATCAGATCGGGGACTTTGATCTTTTTGCGTTGAATTACAAAATGTCCGGATTGGAAGATGCAGAATATACAGCGTCCCTTGACAGAACTTATACGGCAGAAGAAGACCGTTATGATGTGTTTGAGGCAACCGTGGATATGACGCCGGAAGAACTGAGTGGAAAAAGCGTATTTTTGTGGATGAAAAGTGTGGAGAGCGGCAAGAGACGCATGTATCAGGGGGTCTGGCGGCAGCAGAATGAGGACGGGCTGTATTCCATGATTTATGACAGCGCTTTGGAAGAGACAAATCAGGTGCGGTTTATGATACCCAGGATGAGTTATCCTCTGGACGAACGGTATGAAGTCCATGTGGTGATACGGGATAAAGACAAAGGAAGAAGACTTGTGACAGAAAATCATCTGTATGAATCATAATAAGCAGTCTTTATAATGAGGGAGTGGAGTTGTGACGAAAAAAAGGCAGATAAATTTTGAACTGCTTCGCATTTTGTGTATGTATATGATTGTGATCGGGCATTGTCTGTTTCACGGACGGGTAACGGCGAAGTTGGGATACGGGACAGTAAATTATTTTCTGTCGTATTTAATACAGTCTTTTTCCGTGGTACATGTAAACTGTTTTGTTATGTTGGCGGGATATTTTTCCATAGACAAACAGTTTAAGTCCCAAAGACTTTTAAAACTCTGGAGGCAGGTGTTCTTTTATTCTCTGGGGATTTTCCTGATTTGGAGCGTGTTTGACAGTACAGGAGGAGAAGACGCGCTTATGGCGGTTCTGCCTTTATCAACAAAGAGCTACTGGTTTGCTTCCGTCTATATGGGAGCGTCTTTTCTGATGCCTTTTGCGGGCATGCTGGCGGTACGTCTTACGAAACGCCAGTATCAGTACCTTCTGGCAGTGCTGACAATTTTGCTCAGTGTCAATCATATGATATTCAGAGTTAATACGTATGGTGTCTACACCGGGCGGGAAGTGTCCTGGTTTCTGTTTCTGATACTTCTGGCAGGCTATATAAAATTATATACAAGGGCAGATCGCAGATATTTCTGGTATGGAATCGGCGGATATGCGGCGTGTTCCCTGCTGGTGCTGGGGAGCGTTTATCTGTCGATGGAACTGAAACTGGAGGATACAGGGTATTTTCTGAATTATAACTCGTTTCTTTCTTTACTGGCAACGGCGTTTCTGTTTCTGGGGGTGAAGAATATGCCCTGGAAAGAGTCGAAGTTGGACGGGCTGATCCTGAAAGTGTCGGGCGCGGCGTTTGGCGTCTATCTGATTCACGATAATTACCTGATCCGTTATTATGTATGGGATATGTTCCGGACAAGTAAAGTAGCGTTGACACACTGGTCGGTTATTTATGCTGCCGTGACAGCCGTGATTGTATATACTGTCTGCACCTGCCTGGATCTGGTACGGCAGAAACTGTTTTCTTTGCTGTTTGGATGGTATCAAAAGACCGGATGGTATCAAAAGGAACGGAAACTCTGTGACCGGATAGACAAGATCTTTGTCCGGGAAAACAGTAGTCAAATACCGTCAGGTGATTTATAATAGAATGCGGGTTATAAAATAAGCACAATAATATCAGGGAGAGAAATACATGGACGAGCAAAGAGAATTTAGTTTTTGTCCCAAATGCGGCGCGGTGATGCAAAACGGTGTGTGTCAGAGCTGCGGTTATGGAAGCTGGTCGAAAGCGGCAGGCTCGGAAGACGTGATCAGGCCTTTCGAACCCCAAAACGGACGTAACAAACATGGTGTCCTTGTGGGTGTCGGTGTGACTGTAGGGATTGTGTTTCTGGTAGTCTTTATTTTGTTTACGGTTCTTTGTGTCCTGACGTTTTTCCAGAGACTGCAGGTAAGAAATATGCCGGGATATGGAAAAGATACTTATGATGACGGGTATTTTGGGTATGGAGATCCGTATGATTTTTTCGACGATTCTTATGGCGATGACGAGTATGAAGAATATGTGCCGGATAAAAGCGACGATTATTATGAAGAAATCACGGACGCCACATCGTTGGATTTGAGTTATGGTATCCTGTGGCAGTCGGTGTCTTTGCATCCGGCGGATACGGATGATACTTGTTCCTACGACTGTGTCTATCCGGTGCTCAAAGGAGAGGACGAAGAAAAATTTGCTTCCATGAACCAGAAGATAGAAGAAGCGGCCTGCAAATATAAGGCTTCTTATGAAACGTATGCCATGGGCGCTTCCAGTTATGGTTATGTAACTTATATGGATGAGGAAAAGATCAGTATTGCCTTTAAACACAGTCTGTATGAGAAAAAAAGTACGCATCCCCGGGTGGAGGCGGTCACATTCCGGCTGGATACAGGAGAAGTCATCTCTCATGAAGAAATGAAACCGGTGAATCTGGAGCTTGTATGGCAGTTCCGTGCCAGAAATACATACCAGAACGGTACGGTGGACTTTGTGGACGATCTTTCGGATGAAGAACTGGAGGCATATTTAAAAAGTGATACGGACAGTGTAATGTTTTACACGCCGGTTGGGCTGGAGATTGGCTTTAATTATGATGAAGGCTGGGTGACGGTAACATTGAAAGACGAGGGACTCTGATGCTGGAAAGAAACGATCTGTTCCACCTTCCCTTTTATAAAAAAGAGGCTTTTACCGGCTCCGACAGAGGGGTCAGGTTCTGGATCGGGAAAGTGGAGGAAGAAGAGAAAATGTCGCTTCAGGCGATCGTGTGGCCGGAACCTTTTGCCCTGGCTCATACGGAGGATGAAAAGAAAATAAAAAAAGATTTTCCGTTTTCCGAGGAAGGTCTTGATCTGGTGTACGCGTGGATTATGGGTGAGGGACGGGAAAACATAGAAACAGCGGAGGTTAATTAGAATGTATAAATATATATTTTTTGATCTCGACGGTACTTTAACCGACCCCAGAGAAGGGATTACCAGGAGTGTGCAGTATGCGCTGGCAAAAATGGGCATAGAGGAACCGGATCTTACAAAGCTGGAAGTTTTTATCGGGCCGCCTCTTGTGGATTCTTTTATGGAGTACTATGGGTTTACTCTGGATGAGGCCAGACAGGGAACAGAATATTACAGGGAAAATTTCAGTGTTTGCGGATGGTGTCAGAATAAACTGTTTGACGGCGTGAAAAAGATGTTGACGGATCTGAAAGAACACGGCAGAGTAATTGCCATCGCCTCATCGAAGCCGGAATATTTTGTGGAAAAGATTCTTGCGTATTTTGAGATAGACGGATTGTTTGATTATGTCTGCGGAGGCAGCATGGATGAGAGCCGTACCCGTAAAGATCAGGTGATTGAAGAACTTTTAAAGAGGATGAATCTTTCCGGGTCCGAAAAAAAGAAGATTCTGATGGTGGGAGACAGACGGCATGATGTGGAAGGCGCGGCGGTCTTTGGCATCCCGTGTCTTGGATTATCCATGGGATTTGCAGCCGAAGGAGAACTTATACAGGCAGGTGCGGCGGCTGTTGTGGACAGTGTGGAAGGGATCACCGAGTATATATTAAAGGGAGCAGGATCATATGAAATGGAATAAATATACGTTGACGACCACGACGGAAGCAGAGGATATGGTCAGCAGCATGATGGCGGACGCAGGAATCGAAGGGATTGAGATTGAGGATAAGATTCCGTTGTCTGACAGCGATAAAGCCCGGATGTTTGTGGACATCCTTCCGGAAGGTCCTGCGGACGACGGCGTGGCCCTTATCAGCTTTTACCTGGATCCGGAGGAGGACAACGCTTCCGTTCTGACGGCGGTACAGGAAGGACTCGACGAAATCCGCGGCTGGGGCATCGATGTGGGTGCAGGCACAATCGAGGCTTCCCAGACGGAAGATAAAGACTGGATCAACAACTGGAAGGAATATTTTCACCAGTTTTATGTGGATGATATCCTGATCAAACCGTCCTGGGAAGAAGTAAAGCCCGAAGACCGGGAGAAACTTCTGATTCAGATCGACCCGGGAACGGCGTTCGGTACGGGAATGCATGAGACGACGCAGCTTTGTATTCGGGCACTTCGTAAATTTGTAACACCTGACACGGTTATGCTGGACGTGGGAACCGGGAGCGGTATTCTCTCCATCGCGGCCATTAAGCTGGGGGCAGCTTACTGTTTTGGGACGGATCTGGATCCCTGTGCCGTCAGTGCGGCCCGGGAAAATATGGAAGTAAACGGTATCGCGAAAGAGCAGTTTACGGTGGCGGAGGGCAATCTGATCGACGATGAAGTTTTAGGACAGACCGTCGGTTATGAAAAATATGATATGGTTACTGCCAATATTCTGGCAGAAGTGCTGCTTCCTTTGACGCCGGTCATCGTAAAACATCTGAAAGAAGGCGGCGTCTATATCTGTTCCGGTATTATTGATGAGAAAGAAACGATAGTTGTGGAGGCAGTAAAAAAGGCAGGTCTTGCAGTGCTGGAAGTGAACCATCAGGGCGAGTGGGTGTCTGTGACGGCGAGGAAAACACATGTACCATTTTTTTGTTGAGCCATACCAGGTTGGGGAGAAGGAGATAAAGATCTTAGGATCGGATGTGAATCATATAAAAAATGTCCTCCGTATGAGAACCGGAGAACAGATCGCGGTCAGCGACGGTTTTGGACACGCGTACGGATGCCGGATTACCGGTCTGGAAGAAGAACGGGTGACGGCGGAGATTATTACCAGGGAAGAAGTACATGCGGAGCTTCCGTCCCGTCTGATATTGTTCCAGTGTCTCCCTAAAGGAGACAAGATGGAACTGATCATACAAAAGGCGGTGGAATTAGGAGCCGCGTCCGTGGTGCCGGTGGCTTCCAGAAGATGCGTGGTAAAGCTGGACGCGAAAAAAGAGGAAAATAAGCGCAGACGGTGGAACGCTGTTGCCGAAAGCGCGGCCAAACAGTCCGGAAGGGGAATGATCCCCCAGGTGGCGCCGACTGTGGATTTTGCGGAGGCGCTTTTGCAGGCGAAAGAGCTGGATGTATGCCTGATGCCCTATGAATGTGCGGATGAGCTGCTTGGGGAAGACGGTATGACTGCCATGGAGCAGACGCGCGCTCTGTTAAAGCAGATTAAAAAGGGACAGTCTGTGGGGATTTTTATCGGTCCTGAGGGAGGTTTTGAGAAGGCGGAGGTGCAGGCGGCCATGGAAGCCGGAGTGAAGCCCATTTCACTTGGAAAAAGAATCTTAAGGACAGAGACAGCAGGGCTTTGCATCCTGTCTGTCCTTATGTTTTATATGGAGGAATAAAAGATGCAGGCATATCTGGATAATTCCGCTACCACCCGATGTCTGAAAAGCGTGGCGGATCAGGTGGCGCGGGCCATGTGTGAGGATTACGGAAATCCTTCTTCTCTTCATCAAAAAGGCGTGGAGGCAGAAAATTATATAAAAGAGGCAAAACAGTTTTTTGCGGCAAATTTAAAGGTGGATGAAAAAGAACTGTATTTCACCTCCGGCGGTACCGAGTCCAACAATCTGGCGCTGATCGGTACGGCGATGGCCAATATAAGATCCGGAAAACATTTGATCGTATCTGCGATAGAACATCCGTCCATTCTGAATACGGCAGAGTATCTTAAGAAACAGGGATTTCGGGTGACATATCTGCCGGTGGACAAAGAAGGTATCGTGTCGTTGGAGGCACTGAAAGAAGCGCTCTGTGAGGAGACGATCCTTGTGTCTGTTATGTATGTAAATAATGAAATCGGTTCTGTACAGCCCGTGGATGAGATTGCGAAGATTATAAAGGAAAAGAACCCGAAGACTTTGTTCCATGTGGATGCCATACAGGCTTATGGAAAGTACCGCATCTTTCCGGGACGACAGGGGATTGACCTTTTGTCCATCAGCGGACATAAGATTCATGGACCGAAAGGCATCGGCGTTTTGTACGTGGGCAGTAAAGTAAAGATTCGTCCGATCCTCTATGGCGGAGAACAGCAAAAAGGCCTGCGTTCAGGTACGGAGAACGTACCCGGGATCGCAGGGATCGCCGAGGCGGCCAGATGCTGCTATCAGGATCTGGACGAGAAAGTGGACAGACTGTACGCGCTGAAAGAGCGGTTTGCAGAGGGACTCAAAGGACTGGAAGGCACAAGCCTTAACGGTCCTGTCGGCAGAGACGGCGCGCCCCATATTATGAGTGTGAGCTTTCAGGGCATAAAAAGCGAAGTACTGCTGCACGGGCTGGAGGAAAAAGGAATCTATGTATCCGCGGGCTCCGCCTGTTCTTCCAACAAACCCGCCGTCAGCCAGACCTTGAAAAGCATCGGCCTTGAAAAGGAACTGCTTGGCAGCACCCTTCGTTTCAGTTTCAGCTTTGAGACTACGGAGGAAGAGATTGATTACTGTCTGCAGGAATTAAGGAAACTGCTGCCTGTCCTGCGCCGGTATACGCGCCGGTAGGGACGGAGCGGGACTCAAACAGCGGAGCCCCGGACGACGCCCAGATCAATGGATGAGAGCCGAAGGCGACCAGGAATTGATCTAGTACCGGGGCGTCGGTAGGGGCGGAGCGGAACTATAATAAGAGAGGAACACGCAATGAAATTTCATGCTTTTTTGATAAAATACGGAGAAATCGGCGTCAAAGGAAAGAACCGTTATGTATTTGAGGACGCTCTGGTGGCGCGTATGAAACAGGTATTGCGCCGGGTGGAAGGTGTCTTTCATATCACCAAAGAACAAGGACGTATCTATGTGGAAGCCGAGGGTGCTTTTGACTATGAAGAGGCGGTGGAAGCGCTGAAAAGGGTTTTCGGGATTGTGGGTATCTGTCCGGTAGTCATGACAGAGGACGCGGGTTTTGAACGGATTTCCCAGGTCGTGCTGGACTATATGAAAGACATGTACGCCGGACAGAAAAAGACGTTTAAAGTCCATACCCGCCGGGCCAATAAAAGATTTCCCATGGAATCCATGGAAGTAAGCGCCGAACTTGGAAAAAGAATACTGGATCTTCTTCCGGAACTGTCTGTGGATGTACATGAGCCGGATATAATGCTCCATGTGGAGCTTCGCAGTAAAATATATCTTTATTCGGAAGTTATCCCGGGTCCCGGCGGTATGCCTTTGGGTACCAACGGACGCTCCATGCTTTTGCTGTCCGGCGGTATCGACAGTCCGGTGGCGGGTTATATGGTGGCAAAAAGAGGAGTCTGTATCGATGCGGTTTACTTTCATGCGCCGCCTTATACCAGCGAAAGAGCGCGTCAGAAAGTGGTGGACCTGGCTAAAAAAGTATCTTTGTACAGCGGTCCGATCCGATTGCATGTGATTAACTTTACGGATATCCAGATGTATATTTACGATCAGTGTCCCCATGATGAGCTGACGATTATTATGCGCCGTTATATGATGCGGATTGCCCAGCAGATTGCCGAAAAAGAGGGGTGTCTGGCGTTGATTACAGGAGAAAGTATCGGGCAGGTGGCAAGCCAGACGGTACACAGCCTGGCGGCCACCAACGACGTGTGCGGGCTTCCGGTTTTCCGGCCTTTGATTGCTTTTGATAAAGAAGATATCGTGACGATTGCCAAAAGGATCGATACCTATGAAACATCGATTCTGCCCTATGAAGACTGCTGCACCACCTTTGTGGCGAAGCATCCTGTGACAAAGCCAAGAGTAGATCTGATCCGGAAGTCGGAACAGGCACTTTCCGGGAAGATTGACCGGATGGTATCGGATGCCGTCGCAGGAGAGGAAGTTGTTGAGATTCGGTAAAAAAGAGCTGCCGGTTAAGGCAGCTCTCGGTTTATTCTACAATATACGGGGCAAGAACCGTAAGGATCTCGTCAATATTGTTCTCTGAATGAATGTTCAGTTCGATGGGTTTGGAAAGGTCCAGGCTGAAGATGCCCATAATGGATTTGGCGTCGATCACGTAACGGCCGGATACCAGATCGAAATCATTGTTGAATTTGGTGATCTCGTTTACGAATGATTTTACTTTGTCAATAGAGTTTAAAGATATTTGAATGGTTTTCATGAATATTCCTCCTTGGGTTTGTTTTTTACTAGTTAATATCATAAAGAGTTGAGGGTAAAAAGTCAATGGGGAATATGGAATTTGGGGGTGGTGAGCATGAGAAGAGCGGCGTTTTATAATCTGGGCTGTAAAGTGAACTCGTACGAGACGGATGCCATGAGAGAGCTTTTAGAAGGGGCAGGATACAAAATTGTCCCTTTTGAGGAAGAAGCGGATGTTTATATTGTAAATACCTGCAGTGTGACTCATGTGGCGGATAAAAAATCCAGGCAGATGCTGCACAGGGCCAGAAGAAGAAATCCCGAGGCGGCAGTGGTGGCGGCAGGATGTTATGTGCAGTCGGCGGGGGAGAAAATTTTAGAAGACAAGACGGCAGACATTCTGATAGGAAACAATGAAAAAGACAAACTTTTGCATTTTCTGGAAGAATGGGAAGAAAAGCGGGCTTCTGGAGCCGTACATGATATGGTTCGGGAGAAGACCTATGAACGCCTGCATGTGAGCAGGACCCTGGAGCATACCCGCGCATTTATGAAGATCCAGGACGGCTGCGACCAGTTCTGCAGCTACTGTATCATTCCCTACACCCGGGGAAGGGCCAGGAGCAGAAGGCTTTCGGACATCCTGGAAGAAGCGCGTAATCTGGCGGAAAACGGATACCGGGAAGTAGTATTGACAGGTATCCATCTGGATTCCTACGGTGTTGATTTTGCATCCGGGGAGGAAGACCTTCTGAGTGTGGTGCAAAAGATCGCTCAGGTGGACAGAATCGAGAGAATCCGTCTGGGATCTCTGGAACCCCGGATTATGACAGAAGCGTTTGTGGAAGGGCTGTCTAAAGTGGACAAACTCTGTCCGCATTTTCATCTTTCTCTCCAGAGCGGGTGTGACGAGACGTTAAAGAGGATGAACAGAAAGTATAATACCCTGGAATTTGGCGCATGCTGTGAACGTCTGCGCCGGTATTTTAAAGAGCCGGCTTTAACGACGGATGTAATTGTGGGATTTCCGGGAGAGACAGAAGAAGAATTCGCCCGGACAGTGGAATTTTTGAAAGAGATCCGTTTTTATGAAATTCATGTGTTTAAATATTCCAGGAGAAAAGGGACGAAAGCGGATCGTATGACAGATCAGATTTCCGAAGAAATCAAGTCAGAAAGAAGCGATATTCTGTTAAAACTTACCCGGGAAGACAGCCAGGCTTACAGAAAAAGGCTGGTAGGAAGTCTCCAGGAAGTGCTGATGGAAGACGCGTGCAGGATTGGAGAAAAGACATACCAGACCGGGTATACAAAAGAATATGTAAAAGTGGCGGTGGAGTCGGACGAGGTGCTGGCCAACCGCATCGTCCGGGTGAAAATAGAAGGACTGGCAGAATCAGGACTGTTGTATGCCAGGCTCCTGTAACTGATATAAAAAATGCCTTCGGAAAATAAAGATTGAATTTACCGCCGGATTATAGTAAACTAAAGACATACTATATTTGAGGACGTGGCGTTATGAAGAAATTGGAAAATACACAGTATTTTAAGATCCAGTCCGACCAGGAGCTAAAGGTCGGCGAAGTGCTGCATCTGGTTTATCAGGCCATGACGGAGAAGGGATATGATCCGGTAAACCAGATTGTGGGGTATATTATGTCCGGAGATCCAACCTACATTACCAGCCATAAAGGTGCCAGAAGCCTGATTATGAAAGTGGAGCGGGATGAACTGGTGGAAGAACTGTTGCGGGTATATGTGGAGAAAACAGAGTAAAGGATTGACCGCCGGATGAGGATCATGGGACTTGATTATGGCTCAAAGACAGTCGGAGTCGCGGTAAGTGACCCGCTTCTTTTGACTGCGCAGGGCCTGGAAACCATAGGCAGAAAGCAGGAAAATAAACTTCGGCAGACACTTGCCAGGATCAGTTTGTTGTGTGAAGAATACAAAGTAGAGCAGATTGTGCTGGGTTTTCCGAAAAATATGAATAATACCACAGGGGACAGGGCTGAGAAATCGCTGGCATTTGCAGAGATGCTGAAAAGGCGGACAGGTCTGCCTGTTGTCATGTGGGATGAACGGTTGACGACGGTAGAGGCAGAGCGCACACTGATGGAAAGCGGCGTACGCCGGGAACACAGAAAAGAATATGTGGACAAGATAGCGGCCGTATTTATTTTGCAGGGGTATCTGGACGCCCGTGCAAGGACATCACAAGGAGTGGATATTTGATGGAAAAACTGACATTTCTGGGAGAAGACGGCGATCAGGCAGAGTTTTATGTACTGGAACAGGCCCGGATGAGCGGGGTGAATTATCTTCTGGTGGCAGAGTCCGAAGAAGAAGACGCCGAATGTCTGATTCTGAAAGATACTGCCGGAGAAGAAGAAAAAGAAAGTTTTTATGAGATTGTGGAAGACGAGCAGGAACTGGAGGCTCTTTTGCCTGTGTTTGAGCAGCTTTTGGAAGATGTGAGTATCCAAAGATAAGAATATGAGTTTGGACAGGAATGGTTTTGCAGATTTACTCCGCGGGAAAGGACTGAAGGTGACGCCCCAGAGGCTTGCCGTGCTGTCGGCGCTTTTCCAGGAGGCGGACAGCCACCTGACGGCGGAGGAAATCTATCATATAGTAAAGGCAGAAAACCCCGATATCGGGCTTGCTACGGTATACAGAACGATCCAGACGCTTCTGGAGTTAAAGATCATTGATCGTATCTATCTGGATGACGGTTATGTGCGTTATGAACCGGGTCATATCTATGAGACCGGGGACAGCCATCACCATCATCATCTGATCTGTGTCAAATGCGGACATGTCCGCTCTTTCCAAGGAGATCTTCTGGAAGAATTTGAAAAAAAGATAGAAGAAAAGACAGGTTTTCAGATTCAGGATCATGATGTAAAACTCTATGGGTACTGCGTGGACTGTTTAAAAGAAACAAACGTGAAAAAGTAATAAATTAATTAACTCTAACAGGAGGTTGACGATTGAAAAATGTAAACAATTCAAAATTGCGTATCATTCCGTTAGGCGGACTGGAACAGATCGGAATGAACATGACTGCCTTCGAATTTGAAGACAGTATTATCGTCGTGGACTGCGGACTGGCGTTTCCTGAGGACGATATGCTGGGGATTGACCTGGTTATTCCGGACATTACCTATTTGAAAACAAATATAAACAAAGTAAAAGGTTTTGTCATTACTCACGGCCACGAAGACCATATAGGCGCGCTGCCGTATGTATTAAGGGATATCAATGTTCCGGTTTACGCCACGAGGCTGACGATTGCCCTGATCGAGGGCAAGTTAAAAGAGCATAATATGCTCAAAACAACCAAACGTAAGGTTGTGAAACATGGACAGTCCATTAATCTGGGGCAGTTCCGTATTGAATTTATCAAGACCAACCACAGCATCGCGGACGCTTCGGCGCTTGCTATCTATTCTCCTGCCGGTATCGTTGTGCATACCGGAGATTTTAAAGTGGATTATACGCCGGTTTATGGTGACAGCATTGACCTGCAGCGTTTCGGGGAGATCGGAAAGAAAGGCGTGCTGGCTCTGATGTGCGACAGTACCAATGCGGAACGGCCGGGTGTTACCATGTCGGAAAAATCCGTAGGACGGACCATGGATGCGCTTTTTAACGAGCACTGTAATTCCCGTATTATCGTGGCTACTTTTGCCTCCAATGTGGACCGCGTGCAGCAGATTATCAATTCCGCTTACAAGCACAACAAAAAAGTGGTGGTGGAAGGGCGCAGTATGGTCAATGTTATTACGACGGCCACCGAGCTGGGTTATATCCGTATCCCGGATAATACGCTGATTGATATTGAACACCTGCACAATTACCCGCCGGAAGCGACTGTCCTGATTACGACCGGCAGCCAGGGTGAATCCATGGCGGCGCTGTCACGTATGGCCCAGAACCTGCACAGAAAAGTGCATATTATGCCGGGTGACACCGTGATTTTCAGTTCCAACCCTATCCCGGGTAACGAAAAGGCAGTTTCCAAAGTAATCAACGAGCTGTCTGCCAAAGGGGCCAATGTCATCTTTCAGGACGCCCATGTCTCCGGTCATGCCTGCCAGGAAGAGATCAAGCTGATCTATTCTCTGGTGCATCCTAAATACGCGTTGCCGGTACACGGAGAATACCGTCATCTGAAAGCCCAGGCTTCCATCGCCCATCAGCTGGGGATTGAAAAAGAGAATATTTTCGTTCTTCAGTCCGGCGACGTGATTGAGATGGACGCCTCTTCTGCCTGCGTGGTTGATAAAATTCATACAGGCGCCGTCTTTGTGGACGGGCTCGGCGTGGGAGATGTGGGCAATATCGTCATGCGGGATCGCCAGCATCTGGCAGAGGACGGTATTATGATCATTGTGCTGACGCTGGAAAAAGGCAGTAATATGCTTTTGTCAGGACCGGATATTGTATCCAGAGGTTTTGTCTATGTAAGGGAGTCCGAGGACCTGATGGAACAGGCAAGGGCTGTGGTCTACGATTCGGTGGAACGCTGTCTGGAACACCGTATCACGGATTGGGGCAAGATGAAAAATACCATGAAAGACGCTCTTGGGGATTACATCCGTAAAAAGACCAAGAGAAACCCGATGATTCTGCCAATCATCATGGAAGTATAGAAGTATAGTTATAATCAGTTTTACGAAAGCAGTGAGGAATATGGATACTATCAACGATAAAGTAGAAGAACTTGTAAGGGCTATCCAGGGAAGTCCTGATTATGTCAGCCTTCAGAAAGCGCAGGAGCAGGTAAACAGCATACCGGGGCTGGCGGATAAAATCAGGGAATTCAGCTGGAAAAATTATGAGCTTCAGAACAGCGATACGGATGATTTCTGTGAGCAGATGGAAGAGTTTGCAGAACAGTATCAGGAATTTTGCATGGAACCTGCGGTATCCCGGTATTTGGAACAGGAAGTCAGGATGTGCCGCGTACTCCAGGAGATTAATGCCCGGATCCTGGGTTCCGTGGAGCTGGTACTTTAGACCACACAGGGAGATGGAGAGATGGATATACAAAAAGCGATGCTGTCCATAGGATTGTTCCTTGTACGGCTGGCGATCTGTATCCTGGTAATTGTAGGTATATACAGCCTAGGGAAGACTGCCTATACCTGTGGTTACAGCATTGTGTCTGATGTTTCTGTAGATCCCGAGCCGGGCAGAGATGTGGAAGTGACCGTGTCCGGCGATATGGACATAAAGGATATAGCAAAACTTCTGGAGCGCAGAGGGTTGATCAATGATTCTGATATTTTCCGTCTTCAGTTGAAAATAAACAAATATGAAGATAAGCTGAAACCCGGAAGCTATGAATTGAATACTTCCATGACGCCCAAAGAGATCATGGAGGCACTTTCGGCGGAACCGGAGGAAGAGGAAGAAGAATGATTGTAAGCGAAAGAATGACCGCTTATATAAACTCCCTGAATCCTGGTAATACAGAACTGTTGGAACAGATTGAAAGAGAAGCAAAAGAACAGTATGTGCCCATTATACGCAGGGAGATGCAGAGTTTTTTAAAATTTCTTCTGAAAGCCTTACAGCCTGAAAGGATTCTGGAGATTGGGACGGCAGTGGGTTTTTCGGCGCTTTTGATGAGCGAGTACGGGCCGGAAGGATGTACGGTTACGACGATTGAGAATTATAAAAAACGTATTCCTGTCGCGAAAGAGAACTTTATAAGGGCGGGCAGAGAGAAGCAGATCCGGCTGCTGGAAGGAGACGCGTCGGATCTTTTGCCGAAGCTCTCCGGCCCTTTTGATTTTATTTTTATGGACGCGGCAAAAGGACAGTATATTTATTATCTGCCGCAGGTTTTAAGGCTCCTGCCGCCGGGGGGCGTGCTGGTGTCGGACAATGTGCTGCAGGACGGGGATATCATAGAGTCCCGCTTCGCGGTAGAACGCAGAAACCGCACCATCCATGCCCGGATGCGGGAATACCTGTATGAGCTGACCCACTGCGGGGAACTGACTACGTCAATCCTTCCGCTGGGCGACGGCGTGACAGTCAGCATAAAACTTTAATCAGCGGAACTATTAATAGGAGATTGTGGTATGAGACGACTTCCGGAATTACTGATCCCGGCCAGCAGCCTTGAAGTCCTTAAGGTGGCCTCCGTCTTTGGGGCGGATGCGGTCTATATCGGAGGAGAGGCGTTCGGTCTTCGGGCGAAGGCGAAAAATTTCTCCATGGAAGAGATGGCGGAGGGCATTCGCTTTGCCCATGGGCATGGGGTAAAAGTGTATGTGACAGCCAATATACTGGCCCATAATGATGATATTGAGGATGCCGCGGATTATTTCAGAGAATTAAAAGCCATCGGTCCGGACGCGCTTATTATCTCCGATCCTGGCATGTTCATGACGGCAAAAGAAATCTGTCCCGGGATTGACATCCATATCTCCACCCAGGCCAACAATGTAAATTATAAAACCTTTCTCTTCTGGCATCAGCAGGGAGCAAGCCGCGTCGTTACCGGCAGAGAGCTTTCGCTGGATGAGATTCGTCAGATTCGGGCGCGGATACCCGACAGCCTGGAGATAGAGACTTTCGTACATGGGGCCATGTGTATTTCTTATTCTGGCAGGTGCTTGTTAAGCAATTATTTTACCGGCAGAGATGCCAACCGGGGCGCCTGCACCCATCCGTGCCGCTGGAAATACGCGGTAGTGGAAGAGACGCGCCCGGGAGAATATATGCCGGTTTATGAAAATGAAAGAGGGACTTATATTTTCAATTCCAAAGATCTGTGCATGATCGAACATCTGCCGGATCTGATCGACGCCGGAGTTGACAGCTTAAAGATCGAAGGCCGGATGAAGACCGCTCTGTATGTGGCTACGGTGGCCCGCACCTATCGAAAAGCGCTGGATGATTACGCGGCGGGCGAAGAACAGTACCTGGCAAATATGCCCTGGTATTTAGACCAGATATCCAACTGTACCTACCGGCAGTTTACCACCGGGTTTTTCTACGGTAAACCCGGTCAGGATGCCCAGATCTATGACAGCAATACCTATATAAAAGAGTATACTTACCTGGGAATCGTAAGTGAGATCAGGGAAGACGGTTTCTGTAAGATTGAGCAGCGGAATAAATTCTCCACAGGCGAAACCATAGAGATCATGAAACCCGACGGCAGCAACATCGAAACCGTGACAGAAGAGATCTGGGGCGAACAGAAAGGAGATACCGGGCCGGTCTGGGAGCTCCAGGAAAGCGCGCCCCATTCCAGGCAGGCGCTCTGGGTTAAACTGGACAAATGTCCTGAGAAGATGGACATACTCAGGAGACAGGACGCATAGAATATTAAGAATAAGATAAATTGGAAAGGCACTTTCGCAGGATTTTTACATAATATGTAATAAATCTGTGCTGAGGTGTCTTTTTTTGAAGGCTTTTCCGAAACCTCTTACGGCGGAAGAAGAGAAATATTATTTGTTGAGGTATAAGGGAGGGGACGAAAAGGCACGTCAGATTCTGATCGAATATAATCTGCGCCTTGTAGCCCATATTGTGAAAAAATACCAGTCTCCCGAGGACGACATGGAAGAACTGATCTCCATAGGGACCATTGGCCTGATCAAAGCCGTGGATACATTTGATCATGAAAAAGCGAGCAAACTGGCGACCTATGCTGCAAGATGTGTGGAAAATGAAATCCTTATGTATATGAGAGTGAAGAAAAAACTGCAGCGGGAGTCCTCCTACTACGAACCCATCGGGACAGACAAAGAAGGAAATGAGATACAGCTTCTGGATATCATAGAAAGCGAAGAACCTACCGCATTGGAGCAGATCGGTTTAAAAGACGATACAAGAAAAATATATGATCTTTTGGAGGAGGTGCTATCTGACAGGGAGAGGCAGGTGATCATCCTGCGTTATGGACTGTATCACGGAAAGGAATACACACAGCGGGAGATTGCCCAGAAGCTGGGGATTTCCCGTTCTTATATCAGCCGCATAGAAAAAAACGCGATTAACCGGCTGAAAGAGTATTTTCGGGATTGAGTCCGGCGCTTAAATGTGTTATACTGTACAGCGTCTAAAATCTGGAATGCATATCGCAGAATTTTCCAAATACGATCCATTAGGAAGGAAGATATGTTCAGTACCATATTGTCGGCGGCAATCCTCGGGATTGACGCTTACCCTGTACAGGTGGAAGCCGATATTTGTGACGGGCTTCCGCAGTTTTGCATGGTCGGGGATCTGTCTCCCGAAGCGCGGGAGGCGGCGGACCGGGTCCGCACGGCTTTCAGGAACACAGGATTTTATTTCCCGCCCAAACGGGTGACGGTCAATCTGTCCCCGGCCCATATCCGCAAAGAAGGAACCAGGTATGACCTGCCTGTGGCGGCGGCGCTTCTGTCCGCCATGGGGGCCCTGCCTGCAGAGCAGGTGGAAAATGTCCTGATGGCGGGCGAGGTGGGGCTAAGCGGAACCGTGCGTCCCGTAAACGGTATCCTGCAGACCGTCATGCTGGCGAAAGAGTCCGGTTGTAAGATGTGCCTGGTACCGAAAGAGAACGTAAGAGAAGGCGCTTTTGTGCCGGATATTCCGGTCATAGGCATCGGAAATATAAAAGAGCTGAAAGAATGCCTCGCCTGCCCCGAAAAGGCAGGGCAAAAGACCCCGTCAAACGAAACGGAGCTTTTTAAACAGCCCGTCTACAAAGACGATTTTCGTGAGGTCAACGGACAGGAAGGCGTGCGCCGGGCGGCCGAGATCGCGGCCGCCGGTATGCACAATTTTCTGATGATCGGTCCCCCTGGTGCGGGCAAAACCATGATCGCCAAAAGGATTCCCACGATTCTGCCCGGGCTGACCAGGGAGGAAAGCCTGGAAATATCCAGAGTATACAGTGTATGCGGGCTTCTGGAAGGGAAAGGACAGGCAGTCGTCCGGCCGTTTCGGGCGCCCCATCATACGATCTCCGCCAGTGCTCTGGCAGGAGGGGGAAGAAGGATTCTTCCGGGGGAGATCAGTCTTGCGACCCGGGGCGTCTTATTTCTGGACGAGCTTCCGGAGTTTCAAAGGAACGTCCTGGAAGCGCTTCGTCAGCCTCTGGAGGAAGGACAGGTGGTCATAAGCCGGGTCAACGGAAAATATGTGTTTCCCGCGCACTTTCAGCTTGTCGCCGCCATGAACCCATGCCGCTGCGGCTACTATCCCGACCGGGAGAGATGCAGTTGTCTGCCGGGGGAAGTAGCCCGTTATATGCACAGGATTTCCTGGCCCCTTCTGGACCGGATTGATATCTGCGCCGAGGTACACAAAGTGGCGTATCAGGACCTTGCCCGTGCCGGGACCAGTGAAAGTTCCGGGCAGATCAGAGAGCGGGTGGAAAAAGCCAGAATACTGCAAAAAAAGCGCTATAAAGGATGTGCCTGGCAGTATAACGCGGGGCTGCCCTCCTGGGGCGTTCACAGGTTTTGTCCGCTGGGAAGCGAGGAAGAACAGATCTTAAAGACGGCTTTTGAAAAGATGGATTTAAGTGCCCGGGCGTATCACAGGATCATAAAAGTCGCCAGGACCATTGCGGATCTGGAAAATGAGCCGGATATCCGGACGCCGCATCTTCTGGAAGCAATCGGTTACCGCTGTGTGGACCGGAAATACTGGGAAAGGTGAGAACCATGACTAACCAGGAAGCAGGCGGCATACAATATATCAGTCAGAGGGAAGCGGCTTACCCTGAAAGATTAAAAAACTACAAAAGAATGCCTGAAGGTCTTTATGTACTGGGACGGCTGCCGGCAGACGACAGACCCTCCGTAGCCATCGTAGGTTCCAGAAGATCCACAGGCTACGGGAATGAAACTGCGCGTTTTTTCGCGAAAGAACTGGCGCTTGCGGGCGTACAGATCATCAGCGGTATGGCGTGGGGAATTGACGGCATGTCCCATGAAGGCGCGCTGGAAGCGGGCGGGGATACGTTTGCCGTCCTGGGCTGCGGCGTGGATATCTGTTATCCGGCAGGACACAGAAAGCTTTATGAAAAACTGAAAGTCCGGGGAGGCATCCTGTCGGAACAGCCCTGCGGCATGGCACCCCTGCCCGGCCACTTTCCGGCCCGCAACCGGATTATCAGCGGCCTTTCGGATCTGGTGTTGGTGGTGGAAGCGAAGGAAAAAAGCGGCGCTTTAATTACGGCGGATTTCGCTTTAGAGCAGGGAAAAGATGTATTTGCCGTTCCCGGAAGGCTGACGGATCCTTTAAGCGCAGGCTGCCTGAACCTCTTAAAACAGGGGGCCGGGCTGGCGGACAGTCCCCTTACCATACTGGAAGTTCTGGGCATTTCAGGGAATATGACTAAAAAACAGACGACGGATTCGGCGAATTTTATACTTGCAAAGGAAGAAAATATCGTATATAGTTGTATAGGTCCCTGTCCGGTTTTTCTGGATGAACTGGTTCAAAAGACGCATCTTCCGGTTCAAAAGACAGTTTCAGCCCTGGTGGGACTGGAACTGAAAGGCTGTATCAGGGAAATTCAGAAGAATGAATATGTGAGAACAGATTTGAGGGCTACCAATGGCGAAATATCTGGTTATCGTTGAGTCACCTGCCAAGGTGAAGACGATCAAGAAATTTTTAGGCGCAAACTATGAAGTAATGGCTTCCAACGGGCATGTAAGGGATTTCCCTAAAAGCCAGCTCGGTTTTGATGTGGAGCATAATTACGAACCTAAATATATTACCATCCGCGGCAAAGGGGATATTCTGGCCAAGCTTCGCAAAGAGGCCAAAAAGGCGGATAAAGTCTATCTGGCTACCGACCCGGACCGGGAAGGAGAAGCGATTTCCTGGCATCTGTCCCAGGCGCTTAAGCTGGATGAGAAGAAGATGTACAGGATTACGTTTAATGAGATTACCAAAACCGCGGTCAAAGAGTCCATCAGGCATGCCCGCCTGATTGATCAGGATCTGGTGGACGCCCAGCAGGCGAGAAGGATGCTGGACCGTATGGTGGGTTATCGGATCAGTCCGATTTTGTGGGCGAAAGTAAAGAGAGGCTTAAGCGCCGGACGGGTGCAGTCGGTGGCATTAAGGCTGGTGGCTGACCGGGAAGAAGAGATCGAGGCGTTCGTTCCGGAAGAATACTGGAGTCTGGATGCGCATTTTGCCGTAAAAGGGGAGAAAAAGCCCCTGACGGCCAAATTCTACGGTACACCCAAAGAAAAGCTGGAGATCCATTCCCGCCAGGAGATGGATGAGCTTTTGGAAGGCTTAAAGGGAGCATCCTTTGCGGTGACGGAAGTAAAGGACAAGGAACGGGCCAGAAAGGCGCCCCTGCCCTTTACAACCAGTACCTTGCAGCAGGAGGCTTCCAGAACCCTGGGCTTTTCCACGGTCAAGACCATGCGTCTGGCGCAGCAGCTTTATGAGGGAATTGATATCGAAGGCCAGGGGACGGTGGGCGTGATCACCTACCTGCGTACGGATTCTACCCGTATTTCCGACGAGGCGGCCCAGGCGGCGGCTTCTTATATTAAAGAAACATACGGAGAAGACTATCTGCCCCAGGATAAAGAAAAAAAAGAGAAGAAAGAAAAAGACGGGGACAAGAAGATCCAGGACGCCCATGAAGCCATCCGGCCCACGGATATCAGAAGGCTTCCGGCTAAAATCAAGGAGTCTCTTTCCAGGGATCAGTTCCGTCTGTATCAGCTTATATGGAAACGCTTTACGGCGAGCCGTATGGCGGACGCAAAGTACCATATCGTGTCCGTGAAGATCGACAGCCAGCCGGCCGCGCCGGAAAAAGAGAGTTACCGCTTCACAGTGTCCGCGTCCACGGTCGCTTTTGACGGATTCATGTCTGTCTATGTGCAGGAAGAAGATGAAAAAGGCGAGAACGCCACATTGGTGAAAGCGCTTGGTAAAGACAACATACTGGAATTAAAAGAGCTGGAAGACAAACAGCATTTTACCCAGCCTCCGGCACATTATACTGAGGCTACGCTTGTAAAGACGTTGGAGGAGTACGGGATCGGAAGACCCAGCACCTACGCGCCTACCATCAGTACGATCCTGGCCCGCCGTTATGTGGCCAAGGAGGGGCGCAACCTCTATCTGACAGAGATCGGAGAGGTGGTCAACAATATGATGAAGCAGGCCTTTCCGACCATTGTGGAGACGGATTTTACCGCCAATGTGGAGTCGCTTCTGGACCGGGTGGAAGACGGAACCGTCAACTGGAAAACGGTCGTCAGCAATTTCTATCCGGATCTGGACGAAGCGGTCAACAAGGCGGAAGCGGAGCTTGAAAAGGTTAAGATCGAAGATGAAGTAAGCGACGTGGTCTGCGAACAGTGCGGCAGAAATATGGTGGTAAAATACGGCCCCCATGGAAAGTTCCTTGCCTGTCCGGGATTCCCCGAATGCAGGAATACGAAACCGTATCTGGAGAAAATCGGCGTTGCCTGTCCCAAGTGCGGCAAAGATATCGTGCTGCGGCGTTCGTCCAAAGGACGGAAGTTTTACAGCTGCGAGGGATATCCGGAATGCGACTATGTATCCTGGAAAAAACCCAAAGAAGCAAAAACAGATTGAAATCTGTTAATTTGTATGTTAATATCCAAAGTGCAGTTGGTTTACATCTGCACTTTCTTACTTTTTTGCGGAGGGAACGATGAGCGTACAACTATTAGACAAAACGAGAAAAATAAACAAACTCCTGCATAACAATAATTCCAGTAAAGTGGTTTTTAACGATATCTGCGGAGTTTTGTCGGAGATCTTGCTGTCCAATGTGCTTGTTATCAGTAAAAAAGGAAAGGTACTTGGAATCAGCCGGTATGACGGAGTGGATGAACTTCACGAACTGATCGTAGACCAGGTGGGAGGGCTTATAGACCCGCTGTTAAACGAGCGCCTGCTGGGCATCCTGTCCACGAAGGAGAATGTCAATCTGCAGACACTGGGGTTTGTGGTGGAAAATGTACGAAAATACGAGGCGCTTGTGGCTCCCATCATCATAGCGGGCGAGCGGCTTGGAACTTTGTTTTTGTACAAGTATGAGAACGATTACGATATTGACGACATCATTTTAAGCGAGTATGGTACGACGGTGGTGGGGCTGGAGATGATCCGTTCTGTCCATGAAGAAAATGTGGAAGAGGAACGCAGGATAAGGGACGTGCAGTCGGCCATCGGGACGCTTTCTGTCACGGAGATGGAAGCCATCAGCCTGATTTTTAAGGAGATGCAGGGCAATGAATGTACCCTGGTTGCCAGCAAGATTGCGGACAGGGCCGGGATTACCCGTTCGGTGATTGTCAACGCGCTGCGCAAATTTGAGAGCGCGGGCGTCATAGAATCCCGTTCTGCCGGTATGCGGGGTACCAATATAAAAGTTTTAAACGACTGCGTATTCCGGGAGCTGGAATACATCAACAATAACAGGCCGGGTATGAAAAATTTAAAAAAAATTGAAAATTCCCGTTGACAATTCGGAATAATCATACTATTATATGACTAAAGGTTAGCACTCAACTCAAGTGAGTGCTAATAAAAAAGAAATCAGGACTAGTTTAAGGAGGAGTAATTAATGAAGTTAGTACCTTTAGGCGACAGAGTCGTATTAAAACAGAGTGAAAAAGAAGAAACCACCAAGTCCGGTATCATCCTTGCAGCAAAAGCGCAGGAAAAGCCGGTGACTGCACAGGTAGTTGCAGTAGGTCCTGGAGGAGTTGTGGACGGCAAAGAAGTTACCATGCAGGTAAAAGAAGGCGATCAGGTCATCTACTCCAAATATGCCGGAAATGAAGTGAAGCTCGGCGAAGACGAATATGTAATCGTAAGACAGAGCGACATTCTGGCAGTTGTGGAATAATATTTAAAATAATCATTATTTTTGAAAAGGAAGACAGGAGGAATCATCATCATGGCGAAAGAATTAAAACATGGCGTAGACGCCAGAACGGCATTAGAGGCCGGTGTAAATAAACTTGCGGATACAGTCAGCGTAACCTTAGGACCCAAAGGAAGGAACGTAGTGCTTGACAAGCAGTTCGGAACTCCGCTGATCACCAACGACGGTGTGACCATCGCAAAAGAAATCGAGCTTGAGGACGCGTTTGAGAATATGGGCGCGCAGCTTGTAAAAGAAGTGGCAACCAAGACCAACGATGTGGCAGGCGACGGCACCACCACCGCTACGGTTCTGGCACAGTCCATGATCAACGAAGGCATGAAGAACCTGGCAGCAGGCGCGAATCCGGTTGTATTAAGGAAAGGTATGAAGAAAGCGACCGACTGCGCAGTAGAAGCGATTGCAGCCATGAGCAGCAAAGTAACCGGCAAACACCAGATGGCAAGAGTTGCGGCAATCTCCGCAGGCGACGACGAAGTAGGCAACATGGTGGCGGATGCCATGGAGAAAGTGGCCAACGACGGCGTAATCACCATCGAAGAGTCCAAGACCATGAAGACCGAGCTGGACGTTGTGGAAGGTATGCAGTTTGACCGCGGCTATATTTCCGCATATATGGCTACCGATACGGAGAAGATGGAAGCGGTTCTGGACGATCCGTATATCCTGATTACCGACAAGAAGATCAGCAATATCCAGGAGATCCTTCCGGTACTGGAGCAGCTGGTGCAGTCCGGCAAGAAGCTTCTGATCATTGCAGAGGATATTGAGGGCGAAGCGCTTACAACGCTTGTTCTGAATAAGCTGCGCGGCACCTTCACTGCTGTAGGCGTGAAAGCGCCTGGTTACGGTGACAGAAGAAAAGCGATGCTGCAGGATATCGCGGTCCTGACAGGCGGTACGGTTATTTCCGAGGAAGTGGGTCTGGAGCTGAAAGATACGACCATCGAGATGCTTGGCCGTGCAAAATCCGTAAAAGTCCAGAAAGAGAACACGGTCATTGTAGACGGACTTGGAAGCAAGGAAGAGATCGAAAACCGTATTAAGACCATCAAAGCGGAGATGGATGTGACCAAATCCGAGTTTGATAAAGAAAAATTACAGGAGCGTTATGCAAAACTGGCAGGCGGCGTGGCTGTGATCCGTGTGGGTGCGGCTACCGAGACAGAGATGAAAGAAGCAAAACTCCGTATGGAAGATGCTCTGGCAGCTACAAGAGCAGCCGTAGAAGAGGGGATCGTATGCGGCGGCGGCGCGGCGTATATCCACGCTTCCAAGAAAGTGGAGAGCCTGGTAGACACGCTGGAAGGCGACGAGAGAACCGGTGCGAAAGTCATCTTAAAAGCGCTGGAGGCTCCGCTGTACCACATCGTGGCAAACGCAGGACTGGAAGGCGCCGTGATCATCAACAAAGTGCGTGAGTCCGAGGACGGCGTCGGCTTTGATGCTTACAAAGAAGAATATGTAAATATGGTAGAAGCAGGTATCCTGGACCCGGCGAAAGTGACCAGAAGCGCGCTGCAGAATGCTACCAGCGTTGCGGCTACTTTCCTGACCACCGAGGCATGCGTTGCCAATATCAAAGAAGAAGCTCCTGCCATGCCGGCAGGCGGCGGCGGAATGGGTATGATGTAATTCCGCATAAAATCATAAGAATTTTCACAGAAGGACGTTGCAATATGCAGCGTCCTTCCTGTATAATGGGGATACAAAATATAAAACGAAAGAAAGAGAGGAAAAGATATGGGTAGAATTATCGGTGAAGGTATAACATTTGATGATGTTTTGCTGGTACCATCCTATTCGGAAGTGATTCCCAACCAGGTGAACCTGGAGACGTACCTGACGAAGGACATCAAATTAAATATTCCAATGATGAGTGCAGGTATGGATACCGTTACGGAATACCGTATGGCGATCGCCATGGCAAGACAGGGCGGCATCGGTATCATCCACAAAAATATGTCAATTGAGGAACAGGCAGAAGAAGTGGATAAGGTAAAACGTTCTGAGAACGGTGTCATTACGGACCCATTTTCTTTATCTCCGGAACATACACTGGCAGACGCAGACGCTCTTATGGCAAAGTACCGTATTTCCGGCGTACCGATCACGGAAGGTAAGAAGCTGGTAGGCATTATTACTAACCGTGATTTAAAATTCGAGACAGACTATTCCAAACAGATCAAACAGTGCATGACATCCGAGAATCTGATCACTGCGCCGGAGGGGATTACGTTAGACGAGGCGAAGACGATTCTGGGCAGGGCCAGGAAAGAAAAGCTTCCTATTGTGGACAAGAATTTCCATCTCAAAGGCCTGATCACCATCAAGGATATTGAAAAACAGATCAAATATCCGCTGGCGGCCAAAGATTCTCAGGGCAGACTTTTATGCGGAGCGGGAATCGGCATTACGGCCAACGTGCTGGAACGGGCAGAGGCTCTGGTAAATGCCCATGTGGATGTCCTTGTGCTGGATTCTTCCCACGGCCATTCCGCCAATGTTATCCGCTGCCTTAGAATGATCAAAGATTCCTATCCGGATATTCCGGTCATCGCCGGAAACGTGGCTACCGGAGAGGGCGCCAAAGCCCTGATTGAAGCAGGTGCGGACGCTGTAAAAGTAGGGATCGGCCCTGGTTCCATCTGCACCACCCGGGTCGTATCCGGCGTAGGCGTCCCGCAGATCAGCGCGATTATGGACTGCTATGAAGCGGCGAAAGAATACGGTGTACCGGTTATTGCCGACGGCGGCATCAAATATTCCGGCGATATTACGAAAGCCATCGCCGCAGGGGCCAATGTCTGTATGATGGGCAGTATCTTTGCAGGCTGCGATGAAAGTCCGGGTTCCTTTGAACTGTATCAGGGAAGAAAATACAAAGTATACAGAGGCATGGGTTCGATTTCCGCCATGGAGAACGGCTCCAAAGACCGCTATTTTCAGAGCGACGCCAAAAAACTGGTTCCCGAGGGAGTAGAAGGCCGCGTGGCATACAAAGGCTATGTGGAAGACACGATCTTCCAGCTTCTGGGAGGTCTTCGTTCCGGTATGGGCCTTTGCGGCGCGCCGGATGTGGAGACGTTAAAGACAGGCGCAAGATTCGTAAAGATTTCCGCCGCGTCTTTAAAAGAGAGCCATCCGCACGACATTCATATTACCAAGGAAGCACCCAATTACAGTGTGCATGAATAAATAACGGAAAGGATTCGGAATATGAGAAAGACAAAGATTGTATGTACGTTAGGCCCGTCCACGGACAATGAGGAAGTGCTGCGCCAGTTGATGCTGGAAGGCATGAACGTGGCGCGTATGAACTTTTCCCACGGTACACACGAAGAACAGAAGGTGCGTTTAGATACGGTCAAGAAGCTGCGGGAGGAATTAAACCTTCCGGTGGCCGCGCTTCTGGATACCAAAGGTCCGGAGATCCGGATCGGAGACGTGGAGGGCGGTAAACTGGAACTGAAAAAAGGCCAGACCTTTACCCTTACAACAGATGAGATATTAGGTACCCAGGAAAAAGTGATGATCACCTACAAAGAATTATATAAAGACGTATGTCCCGGGGATTCTATTTTGATCGATGATGGCCTGATTGGTATGAAGGTGCTGCGGATCGAAGGGAAAGAGATTGTCTGCCAGGTGAACAACGGAGGCTTTATTTCTAATCATAAAGGCGTCAATGTTCCGGGCGTGGAGCTTAAGATGCCTTTTGTCAGCAGGAAAGATTATGAAGACATTGTCTTTGCCATTGAGCAGAAGTTTGATTTCATTGCCGCGTCCTTTACCCGGACGGCGGAAGATATTCTGGAGATCCGCAAGATCCTTCATGATAAAAACGGAGAGGGCATCAATATCATCGCCAAGATCGAGAATATGCAGGGCGTGGAGAACTGCGAGGCGATTCTTCGGGTGGCGGACGGTATTATGATTGCCAGAGGAGATATGGGTGTGGAGATTCCGTTAGAGGAAGTTCCCATTATCCAGAAAGAGCTGATCCAGTTGTCTGTTGCCAAAGGAAAGCCGGTCATTACGGCTACCCAGATGCTGGATTCCATGATGAAGAATCCGCGTCCGACCCGTGCGGAGACTTCCGATGTGGCCAACGCCATCTATCAGGGAACCAGCGCCATCATGCTGTCCGGCGAGACGGCGGCAGGCGCGTATCCTGTGGAGGCATTAAAAACCATGTCCCGCATTGCCGAGCGTACGGAACAGGATATTGATTATACAACAGAATTTAAACCCCGCAGGCTGGAGGAACGCCCCGACGTGACCAACGCCATTTCCCATGCTACCTGCACCACGGCTATGGATCTGAAAGCCGCTGCCATCGTGGCAGTCACCAAATCGGGAAAGACAGTGGGAAGAATATCCAAATACCGTCCCAGCTGCCAGATCATCGGCGGAGCCATGGACATGCGTGTCTGCCGTCAGTTAAATCTGATCTGGGGCGTCGTGCCGATTCAGATTGAGGAGAAGAGTACGGCGGACGATCTGTTCGACCATGCGGTCGGAGTGGCGGAACAAAAAGGACTGATCAAAAGAGGAGAACTGGCCGTCATTACGGCGGGCGTTCCTCTGGGGCTTTCCGGCACTACCAATATGATCAAGGTCCATGTGGCCGGCAACGCGCTGATCAGCGGCAAAGGCGGCAATAAGCTGAAACGCTCCGGCAATCTGTGCGTCTGCCACGATATGGACGAACTGGAACAAAGCTTCCATATGGGAGACATCCTGGTAGTCAAAGAAACCACCAATGAGATGATGAGCAAGTTAAAAGACGCCACCGGCATTATTACAGAGACCGGCGATCGTTATTCCCATGCGGCAATCGTAGGTATGGCTTTGGATATTCCGGTTATCGTGGCTGCCAGAAACGCTACGAGTATACTGAAATCCGGTACTTTTGTCACCATAGACGCAGAACAGGGAATCGTATACAGCGGCAGGTAACAGACAGAGGAACGGTAAAATACAATGGAATTTACACATTTTGATGAAAAAGGGAACGCCATTATGGTGGATGTGACAGAGAAGAATATAACTTCCCGCACAGCCATCGCGGAAGGCAGTATTCTTGTATCCGATGAAATTATGCAGGCTGTGACCGAGCAGAAAGTGAAAAAAGGAGATGTGCTGGGCGTATCGAGAGTGGCGGGAATTATGGCGGTCAAGCAGACTTCATCCATGATTCCCATGTGCCATCCGCTGCCCATCGGAAAATGCGCGGTGGATTTTGAACTGCTGCCGGATCAGAACCTGATCCGGGCAGTCTGTACCGTGAAAGTAGAAGGCCGTACCGGCGTAGAGATGGAAGCGCTGCACGGAGTCAGCACAGCGCTTCTTACCATCTATGATATGTGCAAGGCCATCGACAAACGGATGGTCATAAAGGATATACACCTGGTGGAAAAGACAGGAGGGAAAAGCGGTAATTTTTATTTTTAACCGCCGATCTGGGACATCCTGCGCATTTCCTTTGCCCCTTCCCGGGCATCCATATGGAACTGGTGTTCCGCCGGTTTTTTCAGGATCGCCTGTTCCATGGCTTTGCGGATCTGATCGTCCGGTTCGCCGGTGCGCACCATATGCTTTAAATCAATTCCGTTCTGATAGTACAGGCACAGCTTGAGTATGCCATCGGCAGTCAGCCGGACCCGGTTGCAGGAATTACAGAATTTGCCGTGGATCGCGTCGATAAAACCGATGCATCCTTTGAAATCAGGAAAATGGATATAGTCGGCAGGACCGTTTCCGCGGATTTCGGATACCCGGACGCCGTTCGGATAGCGTTCTTCCAGAAGCGTGATCAGTTCCTGCCTGCTGTAGCCTTCATATTGCTGTCCGGATCCGATGGGCATGATCTCGATAAAACGTACGTCCACCGGATATTCCTTTGCCAGGTTGACCAGGTCGAAAAATTCATGGTCATTGACGCCGCGCAGCAGGACTGAGTTGATCTTTGTTTTGATGCCTGATTCCACACAGGCGAGGATGCCTTCCATAACCTGGGGCAGATACGGCCGTTGGGTAATATGGTGGAAGGTGTCCGCCCGGAGCGTATCCAGGCTGATATTGATGCCGTCCGGATGGATTTCCCGCAGCTGCGGCATATATTCTGCCAGGAGAACCCCGTTGGTGGTGACTGTCACCTGGGAGACGCCGGGAACTTTTTTCAGTTCGGAAATAAAATCAAGGCACCCCTTTCTGACGAAGGGTTCGCCTCCGGTAATCTTGAACTTCTGTATTCCCAGATCCGCCGCCAGACGGCAGATATGCAGAATCTCCTCGAAAGAGAGAATTTCTTCATGGGGAATAGAAGGAATGTCTTCAGGCATACAGTACTGGCATCTTAAATTGCACCGGTCGGTGACAGAGATGCGCATATAATCTATGGTTCGGTTATAATGATCTACCATAATGGGGGTTCCTCTTTTCTGATTTGGTTAAAATTACTGATCTTGTTAAGATTATAACAAAAAAATCACGAAAAATACAGGGGCTTTTTGTTTCTTTTTGTGTAAAATATAAAATTTATGCAATTTGCCAACAGTCCCGGCTTATGGTATACTGAGAAGATGCGGTATGCGTCCATACCATGAGGAAAATATAGAGAAAACAAGAGGATTTTTAAAAATGAAGATGACAACGATTCGAGAGCTATATAAGGACAGAGAATCCTATCTCGACAAAGAGGTTACCGTCGGCGGATGGGTCAGAAGCGTGCGCGATTCCAAAAGCTTTGGTTTTCTGGTGCTGCATGACGGCACGTTTTTTGATACGCTTCAGATCGTATACCACGACACCATGGACAATTTCGCCCAGGTCAGCAAACTGAACGTGGGTGCGGCTGTCATCGTGAAAGGAACACTGGTGGCTACGCCCCAGGCGAAGCAGCCTTTTGAGATCCAGGCGGCGAAGGTTACGCTGGAAGGGGCGTCCGCACCGGATTATCCTTTGCAGAAGAAGCGTCACACGTTGGAGTATCTGCGTACCATGACCCACCTGCGTCCCAGGACCAATATGTTTCAGGCCGTGTTCCGTGTGCGTTCCCTGACCGCCTATGCAATTCACAGCTTTTTCCAGGAGAGGGGCTTTGTCTATGTACACACGCCCCTGATCACCGGCAGCGACTGTGAGGGCGCGGGAGAAATGTTCCAGGTGACGACCATGGATTTAAGTAATGTGCCGAAAGATGCCGGGGGAAGTGTGGATTTCACGCAGGACTTTTTCTGCAAACCTACGAACCTGACTGTCAGCGGACAGTTGAATGCCGAAACATTCGCCATGGCGTTTCGCAATGTATATACCTTCGGGCCTACTTTCCGGGCGGAAAATTCCAATACAACCCGTCACGCGGCGGAGTTCTGGATGATCGAACCGGAGATGGCGTTCGCGGATCTGGAGGATAATATGCAGGTGGCGGAAGATATGTTAAAATATGTGATCCGCTATGTACTGGAACACGCGCCGGAAGAGATGCAGTTTTTCAATTCCTTTGTGGACAAGGGCCTGCTGGAGCGTTTAAACCATGTGGTGGATTCTGAGTTCGGCCATGTGACGTATACGGAAGCCGTTGAACTTCTGGAAAAGAACAACGACAAGTTTGAATACAAAGTGTCCTGGGGGTGCGACCTGCAGACCGAGCATGAGCGTTATCTGACCGAGCAGATCTTCAAACGTCCGGTATTTGTGACGGATTATCCCAAGGAGATCAAGGCATTCTATATGAAGATGAACGAGGACAATAAGACTGTAGCTGCCATGGACTGTCTTGTGCCCGGGATCGGGGAGATCATCGGCGGAAGTCAGAGGGAGGACGATTATGAAAAGCTGTCCGCCCGGATGGACGAGCTGAAGCTTAAGAAAGAAGACTATGGGTTTTATCTGGATCTGCGCAGATACGGGACCACGCGTCATGCAGGATTCGGCCTTGGCTTTGAACGCTGCGTTATGTACCTGACCGGTATGGGCAACATCCGGGACGTTATCCCGTTCCCGCGAACCGTGAAAAACTGTGATCTGTAGGAAAAGGAGAAAATCATAATATGGCAGCAGGAGAGACACATACCCATACTGCGCCGGACGGAACCGTATATGAGCATACACATGAACATGCCCATGAACCGGGGGCGGAACATGCCCACAGCCATGGACACACCCATACGAACACAAAAGCAGTGTTAAACCGGCTTTCCAGGGCCATCGGGCATTTAGAGTCCATCCGGCGGATGGTGGAGGACGGAAGAGACTGCAGCGAGGTGCTGATTCAGCTCTCTGCAGTCAAATCCGCCATCAATAATACAGGAAAGGTCATACTGAAGGATCATATTGAGCACTGTCTGGTGGATGCGGTAGAGTGTGGGGATATGGACTCTATCGCTGATCTGACTGAGGCGATTGACCGTTTTATTAAGTAGGATTTTCTTCTGTATCTTCGGAAAAATAGATTCCGTACCAGATCAGGAAAGAATAGACGGCCCAGATTTTGCGGTTGGCGTTTCGCCGGCCGCATCCTTGTTTTTTCAGAAGTTCCTCCAGTGCTTCTTCGGAGAAGAACTTTTTCGCTGTGGGAGATAAAAACGCTTCTTTTATATGGGCGGTCCCTGTGTCTGAACAGAGGAAATTGCCCAGAGGGACGGCAAAGCCTAATTTTCTGCGGTGGGAATTGGCGGCGGGCAGATGCCGTCCGGCGGCCTTGCGGAACAGGTATTTGGAGATCTGTCCTTTTTGTTTATAACGGGCGGGCAGGCAGCGGGCTGTCTCAAATACCTTCTGGTCCAGATAAGGCACCCGGAGTTCCAGCGAGTGGGCCATACTCATGCGGTCCGCCTTTTGCAGAATATCGCCCGGCAGCCAGTGGAGCAGGTCTATGTACTGCATGCGGCTGGCTTCGTCAAGTCCTTTTGCGTCCTGGTAGTCTTCGGCAAGCAGTTCTTGAGGAGAGCGGGCCGAAGTGGGGTTTAACAGAAGCCGTTTTCGTTCTTCCACCGTGAACAGATTCGCGTTTCCGATAAACCGTTCTTCCACAGGCTTGCTTCCCCGGATCAGAAAACTGCGTCCTTTGACATCCGGCAGACGTCCTGCCAGCCCGGCCAGTTTTTTGCGGAAGGCTTCCGGGAGCTTCCGGTAAGGTTTCAGGGCGTTCGGTTCGCAGTAGATACAGTATCCGCCGAACAGTTCGTCGGCTCCCTCGCCGGACACGACGACTTTTACTTTTCTGGCTGCCTCCCTGGCAAGAAAATACAGCGCGACGGCAGAAGGGTCTCCCGAAGGCTCGTCCATATGATAGAGTACCTCGGGGACCGCTTCCCAAAACTCTTTTTCTGAAATCTTTTTTCCTGTATGTTCCAGATGCATTTTCCGGGCCAGCTCGCCCGCCAGAGGGATTTCGTTGTATTTGCCCGGTTCGTTTCCGAACCCTACGGTAAAAGCTTTGTTTCCTGTAAACTCTGACGCTACCAGGCAGGAGTCCACGCCGCCGGAGAGGAAGGTCGCGATTTCCACGTCTGCTGCCATATGCGCGTGTACGGATTCTTCCACCGCCCGGTCGATTTGGGAAATCCACTGTTTTTCACTGGTATATACAGGGTTTTTTGGCTTTTTCGGATGAAGAGAAGGACGAAAGTAACGGGGCAGCGTAAGGATATCGTCATCCGGTCTGTATTCCAGGAAGTGTCCTGGCAGAAGCTGATAGATCCCTTTAAAAAAAGTCTCCTCCAGGGCGGAATACTGGAAGGATAAATATTGTTCCAGGGCTTCCGGATTCAACTGTTTTTTATAGCCGGGATGGGGCAGGATGCCTTTGATCTCCGAAGCGAACAGAAAACAACTGTCCGTCAGGGTGTAGTAAAAAGGTTTGATCCCGAAATGGTCCCGGGCGGCGTAGAGTTTCTGTTCTTTTTCATCCCAGATGACAAAGGCGAACATGCCGCGCAGATGTTCCGGGAGCCGTTCTTTCCATTCCTCATACCCATGGAGCAGCACTTCCGAATCTCCCAGGCTTAAAAAATGGTGCCCCGCCTGGGAAAGTTCCCGTCGAAGCTCCTGATAATTATAGATTTCCCCGTTAAATACCAGTACTTTATCTCCGGTTTCGTTGGTCATAGGCTGCGTGCTGCCTGCCGGATCAATGATCGCAAGCCTTTGAAAGCCCAGCGCGGCCCGGTCGGACAGCCAGCTCTTTCCCTGATCCGGCCCCCGGTGTATCAGCGCCGCCATCATATCTTCCAGCGTCCGCTGCGTCAGATCCCTGTCTTTCCCTGTTTTTTCTCTGTTGATCCATCCACATATACCACACATGTTCTTTTCACTCCGCATTTGTATTTTGATATTTTATGGATGTATCATAACAGAGGGGTATTTCCTCTTTTTCGCCGGATTGTTTCAGGATTGTTTCCGACTGTAAATTTTCTTTTACATTTACAGCTCCAGGATTACGCATTGCCGCCTCTTAAGGGTGCCGTCCCCGGAGGTTTCCACAAGAATGCGCCGGGTTGTCTCATCATATTCCATGCGGATGACGTTTCTGAGATCTTTGTACAGCAGCCGTTCACTTTCATCTTCTGCGGAATACAGATACAGATCTACAGACGAAATATCCCATTCTTTTTGCAGCGTAAAAGGGTCCGGGTTCGTCAGGTTCACAGTTGCTTTTATATTATAAGCATTGGCGTCCTGGGTACACAAAAGCAGGCAATCGCCGGAGTCAAGGCGTAGAAAATCCAGGACGGCATGGGAAAAATCTGTCTTTATTCCCGAAGTGCCGTGTGTCAGATCGGTACTCCACATCCGGGAAACGTCGTACAGATAGTAGACATGATTGGATTTTACATCCAGCGCGTACCGAAAATACGGCATACTCTCCGGTGTTCCGTACAGATAATAGGAATTTTCCGTGTAAGCCAGTTCGGGGTCGTCCGGCGGAAGACTATAGGACTCAATGGCAAGGACTGATTTGTCATATTCCTGGATAACAGTTAAAAGTCCCGCCTGGCCGGACCGGTCGAAAAGCCCGGTTTCCCAGATCAGTTGGGAAGCAGCCTCCACAATGGGCAATGTATCGTCCGGCGGATAGAAGCTTGAAAATTCGTCGATAGAGACAAAGGATTCTTCCCCCTCATCCAATCGGTCTTTCCGACAGTCGTAGAGCAGGATCAGTTTCTGGTGAAGGCTGCCTGTTGTATCAAAGGAAACCCATCGGCCGCTGGGGGAGAAAGCGCCTTTTGCTTCCCCCTCTTTCGGAGGCGCTCCCTGGTACAGTGTGTAAGGGGTCTGTGTTTCAAAGTCATAAAACCAGACAAAGTAATTGTCCCAGGATTCCGCTCTGGCATAGACCAGCATCTTTTTCCCGTCAGGAGAAAGCAGCATCTTTTCGATTTCGTACAGAAGATCTTCCCCTGCGTCGGCTTCTCCTTCTTCAGACGCTTCATAAGGGGACCACAGACGCCAGAATATGGGATGGAGCACTTTCTGAGGTTCTTCCCAGGGCGTTTTGGACTGACCGGAAGTATCATAAAAACCATATCGATAATCCACCTGCCGAAGCAGGGGCATCTGTCCGTCTGTATTCTCTTCGTTGGCGATGACAGAGACCTCATGTTCGCCGCAGCCTTTTAACGAAGCGCTCTGGTCCAGGGCAGGGCTGGTTTCGTAAGAATAGGTATAGATCTTTTTTACGGTGAAATCTTCTCCTGTGGCCGGATCTTCCGACTCTGGGTCCAGCGTATAGAGGTCCGGCAAAAGCAGCGTCTTTTCCCTGGGCGCGCATCCTGTAAGGGAACATACAGACAGAATGACCAAAAGTGCGGGTATGAGACATTTTCTGTTCATGCTTTTTCCTCCCATGCTTTCAGACAGATATAAAAGAGGGTACTTTCTCCCGGCTTACTCTTTACGCCGATGGACCCGCCGTGCTCGTCCATGATTTTTTTGCAGATGGAAAGGCCCAGCCCTGAACTTCCCTGTTCCCGGGAACAGGCTTTGTCCACCCGGTAGAAGGGTTCAAAGATCTTCTCCTGATCTTCCATATTTAAACCTTTTCCCTGGTTTCTGACGCCCAGAAGCACGGAATCGCCTTTTTGAAGGCCGAAGATATGGATGACCGTCCGGCTGTCGCCGTATTTGATTGCGTTGTCGGTCAGGTTTACAAGTACCTGGCGCAATCGTTCTTCCACGCCCAGGACCATCAGTTTTTCGGGAAAGTCTGCCCGGATCTGCATCTGATAACGCCTTGCCTTGACTTCCAGCGCCTGGGCCACGCTTGCGCCGGTCCGGCTTAAGTTCACGGGTTCTTTTACCATATAGGCGCTTTTGTCGGACATTTCCAGAAGCTGCAGTACCATCTGGTGCATTCTGGTACTTTCCTCCAGGATGTGGTGCAGTCCTTTTTCGGTAAGCTGCCGGTCGTTTGCCTGGTCCGCCTCCATGAGCTGGGCATAGCCCTGGATGGTGGTTAAAGGCGTCTTCAGTTCATGGGTCATGTTGTTGTAAAATTCCTGGCGGCTGCCCAGAAGGCCGATGATGCGCTCTTTGTCTTCCTGCATGTTTTTGAACTGGGAACCGATCATTTCCAGCATGACGCTGAAATTTCTTGACAGTTCTCCGATTTCATCTTTGCGCCGGGAGTCCGCCAGCTGCGCCAGTGTCTGCATATTGATCTGTTCTCTGGAAAGGTCGTCCACGACCTGTCTTGAGATTTTGGTGAGTTTCTGGACGGGGGAGAGAAGGCGTCCTGTCAGAAAGGCCAGCAGCAAAAAGGTCATGATAAATACGGATGCCGCCATCTGGCAAGCCAGACGTTCGGTCTGCATACGCTGGATAAAAAGTGAGGAGGCGTCCACCTGGTAACGAATGATGCCGATGGTCTTTTCTTCTATGACTACAGGCATGGAGAAATAGACCAGCATGGTATCGGAGGCAGGATAGGTCATCGTGAAAGCGGCTTCTCCTTCCAGGGCATGCATAAGATCTTCGTCCGGCGCGTCCTTTGGCATCTGCATGCTGCCGTCCAGATATTCGCCTTTCTGGTCCAGTACGCTTAATCCCGTGCCGCCGATGACCTTTAATTCCCGGGCGATATCCCCGGCGATGCGGCGGTAGCTTTCTTCGTCGTTGTTGGCTCCGTTCAGCATGAGAAGCTGCCGGATATAGATACCGGAATTTTCCCGGATGCCCTGAAGTTCCCGCATGATCTGGTCTTCCTGGTTCCGGGCAAGCCTTGTATGGATGCCGCCGTAGAGGAGGCAGCCGCCTGCCAGGAACACTGAGAGAAGTCCCGCCGCCATCTGCCGCCAGATACCGAAACGGTAAGGTTCTTTTTTAAGGAACATATTTATACCCCACGCCGAAGATGGTCACCAGGGCGTTTTCAAGCCCTGTTTTTTTGCGGACCCGCTGTACATGGATGTCCACGGTTCTTGTATCTCCCGCAAAGTCGTAGCCCCATATGCGGTCCAGAAGGATGGTGCGGGTGAACACCTGGCGGGGATGCTTTAAGAAAAAGACCAATAGTTCATATTCTTTCGGAGTCAGATTTAAAAGTTTTCCGTGGCTGTAGACACTGTGTTCCCGTTCCACGACGGTTAAATGTCCGCAGACCATCTGGCCGGACTCGGTAATCCCTTCGGCTTTATCGAACCTGCGCAGGATCGTCCGTACCCGGGCGATCACTTCCCGAAGATCAAAAGGTTTGGTGATATAGTCGTCGGCGCCGGACTCCAGACCATAGAGCTTGTCCTCCACATTGCCCCGGGCCGTCAGCATAAGGATCGGCATGGTATACTGTTCGGCCAGCATCCGGCATATGTCCACGCCGCTGATATCCGGCAGCATCCAGTCCAGAAGCACCACGTCCGGCTGTTCCCGGCAGGCCAGTTCAAAGCCTTCCCCGCCCGTACAGGCGCAGCGAACCAGGAACCCTTCCTTCTCAAACCCGTATTTTAAAATATCCGCAATCGGTTTCTCATCTTCAATAATCAGTATTTTTCTGTCTTTCATGGAAAATTCCTCGTTGTGTATGATTTATTTATTTACCAGACAAGTATAACTTAAACGTATCGGAAATGTAAATAAAATGTAACGGAAGATTTGCCGTCAGGCAGAGCAAATTCCCTATTGCACAATTGCCTGGGATAGGATATACTTATTATCAATATTTGGCGTGCGTTTGCCAGATAAACACAATATATAGGGGTGAATCAGTAGTGCATGTAGTTAAGAAAGATGGCACAAAAGAGACGTTTAATGTGGAGAAAATCGTCAATGCGGTCAACAAGTCTGCGGCCCGTATCCTGTATACGTTTACAGAGGACGAGATCCGCTTTATCTGTGAGTTTGCGCAGAAAAAGGCGGAATCTCTGGGCAAAGAAGGGATCGACATCCAGGATATGCACAATATCGTGGAGGGCGCGCTGGACCAGGTGAATCCGGCGGTGGCAAAGAGCTACCGGGATTACCGCAATTACAAAAAAGATTTTGTCCATATGATGGATGACGTGTATACCAAAAGCCAGTCCATCCGTTACATCGGGGATAAAAGCAATGCGAACACAGACAGTGCCCTGGTGGCGACGAAGCGCAGTCTGATTTTTAACGAACTGAATAAAGAACTGTACCGGAAATTTTTCATGAACCGCAACGAACTGCAGGCCTGCCGGGACGGATATATCTACATCCACGACCAGTCGGCACGTTTAGACACCATGAACTGTTGCCTGTTTGATATCGGCAGCGTGTTAAGCGGCGGTTTTGAGATGGGCAATGTATGGTACAATGAGCCGAAGACGCTGGATACCGCCTTTGATGTCATGGGCGATATCATTTTAAGCACGGCGGCCCAGCAGTACGGCGGCTTTACGGTTCCGGAAGTGGACAAGGTGCTGGCGCCTTACGCCCAGAAAAGCTATCGGAAACATTACGAAGAATTTCTCTCTTACACAGACCCTTCCTGGGAGGGAGCCAGGGAAAAGGCAGAAACTTATGCCATGAACAAAGTGCGAAGAGAATACGACCAGGGCTGGCAGGGGATCGAATATAAGTTAAATACCGTTGGTTCTTCCAGAGGGGATTATCCTTTTGTGACAGTGACTATGGGGCTTGGCACGGAACTTTTTGAGAAAATGTGCAATATTTCCCTTCTCAAAGTCCATCAGGAAGGCCAGGGAAAGCCCGGTAATAAAAAGCCCGTTCTGTTCCCGAAGATTGTATTTTTGTATGACGAAGCAATCCATGGCCCGGGCTGTGTCTGCGAGGACGTGTTTGAGGCGGGGATTGACTGCTCGTCCAGGACCATGTATCCGGACTGGCTGTCCTTGAGCGGGGAAGGATACATCTCCGAAATGTACAAAAAATACAAAAGGGTCATCAGTCCCATGGGATGCCGCGCTTTTTTAAGCCCCTGGTATGAAAGAGGCGGCATGCAGCCTGCCGACGAGGAGGACAGGCCCGTCTTTGTGGGAAGATTCAATATCGGGGCAGTCAGCCTGCATCTGCCCATGATCCTGGCGCAGTCCCGCTCGGAAAACCGGGATTTCTATGAAGTGCTGGATTACTATCTGGAGATGATCAGAAATCTTCATATCCGTACCTACGATTATTTGGGAGAGATGCGGGCTTCTACCAATCCGCTGGCTTACTGTGAAGGCGGTTTTTACGGAGGGCATTTAGATCCTCACGATAAGATCAAGCCTCTTTTAAAACCCATGACCGCGTCTTTTGGTATTACGGCGCTGAACGAGCTGCAGGAACTGTACAATGGAAAATCCATCCGGGAGGACGGGCAGTTCGCTCTGGAAGTCATGCAGTATATTAACAGGAAGATCAACCAGTACAAAGAAGAAGACGGTCATCTCTACGCCATTTACGGAACGCCTGCAGAAAGCCTGTGCGGCCTGCAGATCGAGCAGTTCCGTAAAAAATACGGCATTGTGGAAAATGTTTCCGACAGGCCGTATGTAAGCAACAGTTTTCACTGTCATGTGACGGAAGACATGACGCCCATTGAGAAGCAGGACAAAGAAGGCCGTTTCTGGGAGCTGTGCAACGGCGGTAAGATCCAGTATGTGCGTTATCCTGTGGGCTATAATAAAGAGGCGGTCCGCACGCTGGTCAGAAGGGCTATGAAGAAAGGATTTTACGAAGGCGTGAACCTGTCTTTGGCCTACTGTGACGACTGCGGGCACCAGGAACTGGACATGGATATCTGCCCCCGGTGCGGAAGCAAAAACCTGACCAAAATTGACAGAATGAACGGTTACTTGTCCTATTCCAGGGTCAAAGGGGACACGCGGCTGAACGCGGCGAAGATGGCGGAGATTGAGGAAAGGGTTTCCATGTAATAAAATTGGTAAAATTGCATAAAAATACAGGGAATTTATCCGCGAATATTGGTAATATATGTGAAAAAAGACGAAATGTAACTTCAAAATTGCATTTTTCTTAAGAAAATTGTATAATTAGTCTATGATAAATGAAAGAGAGGACCTTTCTATGAAACAAAATAATATGTTGGCAATGATTCTGGCCGGCGGACGCGGTTCCCGGCTGCATGATCTGACCAATAAGGTGGCAAAACCGGCTGTTTCATATGGTGGAAAGTACAAAATTATTGACTTCCCCTTAAGTAACTGTGCGAACAGCGGAATTGACGTTGTCGGCGTGTTGACGCAGTATGAATCGGTTCTGTTGAACAGCTATGTGGCAGGCGGCGGCAGATGGGGTCTGGACGCCCGTGACAGCGGTGTGTTTGTGCTTCCTCCCCGGGAAAAAGCGGACGCGAATCTGGACGTCTACAGAGGTACGGCGGACGCAATTTCACAGAACATTGATTTTGTGGATAACTACGATCCGGAGTATATGCTGATCCTTTCCGGAGACCACATCTACAAGATGAACTATGCCAAGATGCTCCAGAGTCATAAGGAGAATAAGGCGGACGCTACCATCGCGGTGATCGAAGTCCCCATGAAAGAGGCAAGCCGTTTCGGTATTATGAACACGGACCCGGAGACGGGAAGGATCGTGGAGTTTGAGGAGAAGCCGGCACAACCCAAGAGTAATCTCGCATCTATGGGAATCTATATATTTAACTGGAAGCTGCTTCGTAAGATGCTGCTTGCAGATATGAAAAACGAAGAATCCAGCCATGATTTCGGTAAAGACATCATTCCGGCTCTTCTGAATGATGACAAGAGGCTGTTCGCATATAAATTCAAAGGTTACTGGAAAGACGTAGGAACCATCGATTCCCTCTGGGAAGCGAACATGGACCTTCTGGACAAGAAGAACGGACTGGATCTGGATGACCGTACCTGGAAGATATATACGGAGGATAAACCGTCGCTTCCGCAGTACATTTCTTCTGAGGCAGATGTAAAACATGCATTTATCACCCAGGGATGTATTGTAGAGGGTGAGGTAAAGAACTCTGTATTGTTTACCGGCGCGAAAGTCGGTGCAGGCGCCAAAGTCATTGACAGCGTTCTGATGCCGGATGTGGTGGTGGAAGACGGCGCCGTCGTTCAGAGAGCTCTGGTGGCGGACGGAGTGAAGATTGGAAGCGGCGCATCGGTCGGAAGCGCTGACAGTGAACATATCGAGCTTGTAGCGAAAAATGTAAAGGGGTAAAATCATATGGCAAGAGCATTAGGAATTGTAAGTTTTTCGGAAAACCACATATGGGTAGAGGGGATGGAAACTTATCGTTCGATCGCCGCGTTCCCTTTCCTTGGCAGATACCGTGTCGTCGATTTTCCGATTTCAAATATGTCCAACAGCGGCATTGACAGAGTACAGATTTATATCAGAAGAAAACCGCGTTCCCTGGTAGAGCATATCGGAACCGGCCGTCACTATAACATTAATTCCAAGAGCGGATATCTGCAGATGTTATTTACGGATTCCTCTGAAGAGAACGATTATTATAACACGGATATAAAAGCATACGCGGACAACCTGGATATCATTGAACGGGCAAGCAACACCCATATCGTGATTGTTCCGGGTTATATGGTTTACACCCAGGATTTCAATGCGCTTCTCAAGACGCACGAAGAGTCCGGGGCGGATGTTACTATACTGTACCATGGGGTGGACAATGCAAAAGAAGCATTCCAAAACTGCTACTGCGTGAACCTGAATAAGCAAAAGGGCGTGGCTTCTATGGAGATGAACAGCGGCAGCAAGAAAAACCGCGATATTTTCATGGATACTTACGTCATGAAAAAAGAAGTGTTTATCAACTTGATTAAAGAAGCGCAGAAGGTTTCTTCCATGTATACGCTGCGTAAGATCGTCAATGAGAAATGCATAGCCGAAGAACTGGATGTCCGCGGAGTGGCGCACAAAGGATATTTTGCTCCGATTACAGATTTCCAGAGCTATTATGACGCAAATATGGCGCTGGTGGACATTAAGGTGGCAAAAGAGCTTTTTAAAGATGAATGGCCCATCTATACCCGTACCAACGATTCCTGTCCGACCCAGCATTTCGATACGTCGGATGTGAAGGCTTCCTTTATCGCGAACGGCTGTCTGATCGAAGGCACTGTGGAAAATTCCATTATCGGAAGAGACTGTGTAGTCAAACCGGGTGCTGTAGTAAAGAACAGTATCGTCCTGTCCGATACAGTCATTGGCAATGATGTACACATCGAGAATGTAGTTGTGGATAAGTTCGCGAAAGTGACCCACTTGAAGGAGATCATCGCGGACCCGAAGAAGCCGGGATATATCAAGAGGCTTGACAACGTATAAAAACGGTTATTTATAGGAAGAAAACACCCCGGAACAGTCGGATTGACTTTGCCGGGGTGTTTTCTGGTCCTGATGGTTATTCTGTTATTTAATCGTCAATGCCAAACAGATATTCCAGATCATCCTCCGCCCGGTCCAGTCTGTCTTCTAACTGTTCCAGTTCCCGCTCCAGCTTCCGGTATTCGTCCCGGGTCAGGGTATCCTGGCGGTACAGACGTTCCAGCTCGTCTTCATGTAGATCCAGCGCGTGGTCAATCTCTTTTTCTTCCTGTTTTAAATTGAAAAAGCTTTCCATATTTTCAGTATCCGTGCCGCCTGGGGAAGCCGCCCCGGCTTTTTCCACATAGGCGTCCACCAGGCCGGTCAGTTCTTCCATGGTACGGGTGGTGGAAGGGGTGCCGCTTTCTGCTGCATCCGTTTTAGAAGTATCGCCCGCAGCATCCTTCGGCTGCGTCTGTGCGTTGTCTGCTGCATTCGTGTCTGCATCCGGCTGCGCCTGCGCATCATCGCCTGCCGTTACGGCGCTGTCAGAGACTGCCGCTTCTTCCAATGACTGCACCTGCTGCTCCAGTTGAGCGATCTGCTCTTTTAATGCTTCTGTCTCTGCAGTGCTGCTGTTGGAACTGCATCCTGTCAGCAGGAGGATTCCGATCATCCCTGCAGCAATTAATCCATTCTTTTTCATAAATAAATCCTCACTTTCTGTAACCTGTATTTTCAGTATATACATCATAAAAAAAGAAATCAAGGATGAAATAAAAAATTTAAACAATGCAGGAATTTCACGGCGCTTCGGATCAAGATTGAGTTTCCTGTATCTTCGTGATATAATTGCTGTGATATCCATATAAGTCCGGCCGAATGAGCGGCAGACAGGAAATGATAACAGGAGGTGCAGAACATTGAATTTTGAACTTGTTTCGGAAAAGAAAAAGATTTACAGCTATGATTATGATGAGTATGAAGAAGGCAAAGGCGCCGAGGAACTTATCAAAGACATTCTGGCGGACCCGGATTTTCCGAATCTGAATGAACTGATCATCGGAGACTGGGGCGGAGCCTGGGAAGACGACTGTCAGCCGATCATTGACGGGATTGTGGAACATGCGAAACAATTTTCCCATATCGAGAAACTGTTCGTGGGAGATATGGATTTTGAATCGTGTGAAGTGTCCTGGATTATGCAGGGAAATTATGAAAAGCTGTGGGCGGCCATGCCTCAGTTAAAGGAGCTGACCATCAAAGGAAGCTCGGATCTGAAGCTGGGAACCATCTGCCATGAAAACCTGGAATCGCTGACCATTATCTGCGGCGGCTTACCTGAATCTGTTATAAAAGAGATCCAGGAAGCCAGACTGCCCGGTCTTAAAAAACTGCTGCTCTATATCGGTATTGATGACTACGGTTTTGACGGGGACGCAGATACAATCCGGGAGCTTCTTGAAAAAGCGGATTTCCCGCAGCTTAAATATCTGGGGATTACGGACAGTGAAATCCAGGACGAACTGGTGAAAGTGGTGCTGGAAAGTAAATTTATGGGGCAGATTCGCACGCTGGATCTTTCCATGGGTACCCTGACAGACGAAAGCGGCGCGCTTTTATTAGAAACGCTTCCTCAATATCCCAACATCAAAAAACTGGATCTGCATCATAATTATCTTTCGGAAACGATGGCAAAGAAACTGGAATCCCTTCCTGTCGTTGTGGACGTATCGGAGATTGAAGAGCCATGGGAATGCGGCGGGCAGATGTATATGAACGCCATGCTGACCGAATGAGACAGGCAGTCCTTTTGGGAGAACCGGGAACAAAACGGACAGAATATTTCAGACAGGCGGCCAGGCAGGAAGGAATGTCCGTTTCTTTTCTGGACTGGAAAGACTATAAGGAAGGTATCCGGCGTCTGTCAGGGAACCGTATAGTTTTAAAGATCGATCCGCCCAGGTGGGAGAGCTGTCTTTTAAAAGAACTGAACGATCTGGCAGACGATTATAAGAGCCGGTTGGAAGAACTGGCTTTTATGGCAAAAAGCCAGGACATAGAATTTTTTAACCATCCGTCCGGGATTTTGCTGCTGCTGGATAAAAAGGAGTGCAAAAAGGCGCTTATGCAGGCAAAAATCCCGGTGACAGAATCTCTGGACGTTCCATGCAGGGACACGGAGCAGCTCCTGGCGCAGATGGAAAGCCGTAAAATCTGTCAGGTATTTATTAAGCCGGTGAAGGGCTCCGGCGCGGCGGGGGTATCGGCTTTTCGTATACAGCCAAAGCGCGGGCGTATGGTTTTATACACCTGCGCTTTTTTACATCCCCAGAAAGGGCCGGTCAATACAAAACGCTTAAGATGTTTTTCAGATCCGGAAGATATTTTCCCCCTGCTTACGCAGATCCTGGAAACGGATTGCATCGTGGAGCGATGGTACGCCAAAGCCAGGTACGGGCAGGCTTCCTACGATCTTCGGGCGGTGGTGCAGGAAGGAAAGACGGATTTTCTTCTGGCACGGCTTTCGGAAGGTCCCATTACCAATCTGCATTTAAATAACCGCCCGCTGGCCCTGGAAGCGTTAAAGCTGCCTGGCGAGGTACAAAAGCAGATCGCGGATCTGTGTAAAAAGGCCATGGACTGTTATCCGCAGCTTAGGAGCGCGGGGATTGATATCCTGCTGGAAAGAGGAAGCTTAAAGCCCCGGATCATTGAGATGAACGGCCAGGGAGATCTGATCTATCAGGACATTTACGCAGATAACCTGATCTACCGCCGCCAGGTCAGAATCATAAAAAGAATCGGAGAATAACAATATGAACGACAATACAGAAAACAGGGCGAAAAGCCAGGTTCCCATGGGCCTGTTTGCGAGGCAGGAGCGTAAAAAACCTTCGGTGGATATGCGGCAGGTGGTGGGTTCCTGTGATATTTTGTTCATCTGCCTGGACACGCTGCGCTACGACGCGGCGGTTCAGGAGGAAGCTTCGGGGGGAACGCCTGTGCTGAACCGATACGGTAAATGGGAGAAATGCCAGGCGCCGGGTAACTTTACCTATCCTTCCCATCATGCCATGTTTGCGGGATTCCTGCCCTGCAGGTACGGCGCGAAAAATGTGGCGGACCGGGAACTTTTATTTTTTCCCATGTCTGTCGGACTTGGCAGGACGGCTCCGGAAGGGGCGTACGGATTTGCGGGCAGCACGATTATGGAAGGGCTTGAAAAGGACGGCTATGATACCTGGTGCGTCGGGGGCGTTGCCTTTTTTGACAAACGCTCGGAGATCGGAAAAGTGTTCCCCGGATATTTCCGTAAAAGTTACTGGAATCCCTCGTTTGGCTGCCAGGTAAAAGACAGCACCAAAAATCAGGTAGATTTTCTTCTGAAAAAAATAGACAACCCGGAGGAAAAGAGACATATCTTTCTCTACCTGAACGTGGACGCGATCCATTATCCCAACGCTTTTTATACAGAAGGCGCCAAAAGCGACAGCCTGGAAAGCCATCGGGCTGCTTTGCGCTATGTGGACGGGGAACTGGGGCGGCTGTTTGATCGGTGGAAAGAAAAGCGGGGCGATACGTTTGTGATCTGCTGCTCGGACCACGGGACATGCTATGGGGAAGACGGTTGCCAGTTCCACGGCATCAATCATCCCGTCGTCAATACGATTCCGTATAAACATTTTTTCCTCTAAAGGAAGGCAGGGACATGTGGAACAGGAATCCATACATACAGTATATGTACAGCTATCCCCATAAAACCGCTTATCGGACATTGGAGGGCGTGTCTTTAAAGGATTATGCCCATCTGCTCTCAGGCACGGGCCATGGGTTGTATCTGCATATTCCGTTTTGCCAGACAAGGTGCGGTTACTGTAATCTGTTCTCTGTTACCGGGCAGGGGAAGGAAGCCGCGGACAGATATTTGCAGGCGGTCGGGCGGCAGGCGGCGCAGTACGGGGAAATCCTGTCGCCTTTTCACCCGGAATTTTCCGACCTGACCATAGGAGGGGGTACGCCGCTTTTTCTGAATGAAGCCCAGTTGACGGATATGTTTCATATACTAAAGCGGCATTTTCATTTTGCGAAACATCGGGAGCTGGTTGTGGAGACCGCGCCGAATCAGACGACCAGAGAGAAGCTTACCATCTTAAAACAGGCCGGCGTTACAAGGGTCAGCATGGGAATCCAGAGCTTTTCGGATGAGGAATTAAGAACATTGAAAAGAGGACACTGCGCCCGCCGGGCAAGAGAAGCGCTGGCGCTTTTAAAGACCTTTGATTTTCCCTGCGTCAATGTGGATTTTATCTACGGGATTCCGGGACAGACGGTCAAAAGCCTGCTTGCATCCTTAAAAGAGGCGCTTACCTACGGGCCTGATGAAATCTTTCTCTATCCGCTGTATATCAAACACGGCGCGATATTAGAGCGCTGTCATAAGGAAGCTTTTGTGCCGGATGCCGGGCAGACGGTAAGCCAGTACCGGGAAGCCAGACGGTATTTAATCAGCGAAGGCTTCCGGCAGGACTCCATGCGCAGGTTTGTGCGGGAAAAAGAGAAAAGAGCTTTTCAGGAATGCGGCTTTGGGACGTCCCTGGCGCTGGGATGCGGGGGAAGGAGCTATCTGGGCAATCTGCATTTTTGCACGCCTTATGCCATAACCAGGGAGGAAAGCCTGCGGCAGATCGAAGCGTTTGAACATACATCCGATTTTTCAGGGATCACCCACGGAATCCTGCTGTCAGGGGAAGAAATGAAAAGACGCTATCTGATCCGGCATCTTCTGATCTGTCCGGGGCTGGACAGGGAACGATATGAACAGCAGTTTAAAAGCCGGGTGTCGGAAGATTTTCCTGTCCTGACTGACTGGATGGGCGAGGGGGTTGTCCGTCTGTCCGACGATAAAAAATATTTGACTCTCACAGAGGAAGGCATGGAACTTTCCGACTGTCTGGGGCCGAAGCTGATCTCTTCGGATATACGAAAAAGGATGCAGGAATGGGAGGCAGTATATGGACAGACAGACGATTTTGTATAGAGGCAGCTTAAAAAGCTGTAATTACCGCTGCGCCTATTGTCCCTTTTCCAAACATCCCATGTCCGGACGGGAGCTTGAGAAAGATAAAGAGCAGTGGTTTTCTTTTGTCCGGGCTTTTCCTGAAAAGGCCCGGGAGTTAAAAAGCCGCGCTCTTCTGGTTGTTCCTTACGGGGAAGCGCTGATTCATCCCTGGTACTGGGAAGGCCTGGGGCGTATCAGCGCGTCCGGCCAGGCGGATGCGGTGGGCGCGCAGACGAATCTGAGTTTTTCTGTGCTGGATTCTTTGGATATTTACTTAAAAGCGGGCGGTGACTTAAAGAAGCTACGTTTATGGGCTACCTTTCATCCCCGGATGACAACGGTGCGGGCCTTTACGGAAACGTGCAGGCAGCTTACCGACGCCGGCGTTTTACTGTGCGTGGGGGCGGTGGGCGTACCAAAGAATCTTTCTGTGATCCGGGAACTTAAGGAAGCGCTTCCGGAAGAAATCTATCTTTGGATCAACCGGATGGACGGGCTGAGACGCCGTTATACAGAGGAGGAAACAGAGGCTTTTCTGGAAATAGATCCGTATTTTTCAAGAGAACTGCTTTCTTTTCCCGCCGATCCTGCCGGATGCAGAGGGCGGATTTTTATGGAAGGAGACGGCAAAGTACGAACCTGCAATATAGGAACCATACAGGAACAGCCGGTCCTTACATGCAGCCGAAAACGATGTTCCTGTTATCTGGCTTACGGCGGGAGGGCGGACTTTATGAACCGGATACTCTTTGGGCCGTATCCTTTGTTCCGCATTCCCAGGCGCCCAAAGGCCGTTTTCTTCGATATAGACGGAACGCTTGTCCCCCAGGGCGTATCCTGTGAAGAACAGGCGGTTCCCCAGGATATCCTGGCAGGCCTTAAGGCTCTGTCAAAAGAGAAGACTCGTCTGTTCTTCGCCACTTCCCTGCCGGTAAAAGAAGCCATGAAGCGGTGCGGCAGTATAAGCCATTTGTTTTCGGGCGGAATCTTTGCGGGAGGGGCGCACCTTCTCTGGCAGGACGGGGCGCAGAAAAAGGAGTTTTTTTATTTCCTGGATGAGTCCTGCCTGGAAGAGGCGGAAGCGTTAAAAGAAAAATTATCTGTCCGGGCTCTGGCCTGCCGCCGGGAAGGGCGGGTCTACAAGATCACTTTATGCCGCCCGGCACACAGTTCCTGGAGCAGTCAGGATATAAAGACCGTTGGAGACAGGCTGTCCGGCATAAGAGACGGTTCCCTTAGATGCTTTGCGGAAGGCCGTTGCCTGCAGATCGTATCCGCCCGGGCGACCAAGGAAGAAGGCGTTAAAACGCTGTGCCGCTGGATGGGGATTTCCCCTTTACAGGCTGCGGCGGCAGGGGATTCTAAGGAAGATGAGGAGATGGTGCGGATCTGTGAAAGCTTTTTATCCCCTCTTGCAACTTCCCCCTGAATCGAGTATACTGATCCTATCATACAAAAGGATAAAAGCGATGACATATAAACAGTTAAAAGAAGAGATCCGAAGCGCGAATCTGATCCTTACAGGCCTGGGAGAAGACCTGTCAGGTGATCTGGAAGCGTTCTATGAAAGTCTTGCCGGTGTGCTTAAGGATAAGGACTATTATATCATCACCTTACAGGACAAGGCAGGTCTTATAAAGGCAGGCCTGCTTTCGGAGCGGATTACGGCGCCCTGTCAGGAGGACGAACCGGCAGACAGTTGGGAACGGTATATGCACTGGCTGGGCTTTACGCTCAATCAGAAGTTATGTGTGCTGGAACTGGGCGTCGGATTTGCCCGTCCGGAACTGATCCGTTTTCCCTTTGAGAAAACCTGCTACTTTAACCGGAAATCCCGTCTGGTACGAATCCATGAGAAATTTCCGCAGCTTCCGGTGGGGAGTGTAGGGCGCGGTATTTCCATAAAGAAAAATCCCGTGGACTTTTTTACGGAAGACAGTCCGGGCGAGGAGGATGTATGATTGTGATCATAGACTATGATGCAGGCAATATAAAAAGTGTGGAAAAAGCGCTGGTGAAACTGGGGCAGCAGGTCTGCGTCACCCGCGATCAGGAGAAAATACTTGGCGCGGACAAAGTGATCCTTCCCGGCGTCGGCGCGTTCGGGGACGCGATGGAACATTTAAGGCAATACGGGCTTGTGGATGTGATCCGCCAGACGGTGTCGAAAGGAACGCCGTTTCTTGGCATCTGTCTGGGACTGCAGCTCTTATTTGAACGAAGCGACGAAGCCCCCGGTGTGGAAGGGCTTGGTATTCTGAAAGGTGAGATCTTAAGGATTCCGGCTCAGGATGGTCTTAAAATTCCCCATATGGGATGGAACTCTTTGATTCTTTGTCATGACGGCAGGCTGTTTCGGGGCATGAAAGAAGAACCCTGTGTCTATTTCGTTCACTCATATTATCTGAAAGCAGAAGATGAGCAGATCGTTAAGGCGGTCACCGAGTACGGCGTCAGAATCCATGCGTCGGTGGAAAAGGACAATGTGTTTGCCTGTCAGTTCCACCCGGAAAAGAGCAGCGACACGGGGCTTCATATACTGAAAAATTTTGCGGATCTTAAGTAGATTTCGGCGTCATGGAGGAAAAGGCATGTTTACAAAAAGGATTATCCCCTGTCTGGACGTGAATAACGGACGGGTAGTAAAAGGGGTGAATTTTGTGGATCTTAGAGACGCCGGAGATCCGGTGGAGATTGCGGCGGCCTATGACCGGGCGGGAGCGGACGAGCTGGTGTTTTTGGATATTACGGCTTCTTCGGATGCCAGAAATACGGTGGTGGACATGGTGCGCCGGGTGGCGGAGACGGTATTTATTCCTTTTACTGTAGGCGGAGGCATCCGGACGGTGGAGGATTTCAGGGCTTTATTAAGAGAAGGCGCGGATAAAATCTCTGTTAATTCCGCCGCGATCATGCGTCCGGAGCTGATCAGCGAAGCAGCGGACAAGTTCGGAAGCCAGTGTGTGGTGGTGGCCATCGACGCCAAACGGCGGACTGACGGAAGCGGCTGGAATATCTATAAAAACGGCGGCAGAGTAGATATGGGGATTGACGCGGTGGAGTGGGCGATGAAAGCCTGCAGCCTGGGCGCCGGAGAGATTCTTCTGACCAGCATGGACTGCGACGGGACAAAGGCGGGTTATGATATAGAACTGACCCGCACAATCGCGGAAAATGTGCAGGTGCCTGTCATCGCTTCCGGCGGTGCAGGAACGCCTGCGCATTTCAAGGAAGCCCTGACCAAAGGCAAAGCCGACGCGGCGCTGGCGGCTTCCCTGTTTCATTATAAAGAACTGGAAATACGCGAAGTAAAAGAATACTTGCAGAAGCATCACATACCCGTTCGGGTGTAACAAAAAACAGCGAAAGCCCGCACAGCGCCCAGATCAAAGAGTGAGCGCCGAAGGCGGTCAGGAATTGATCTCCATCCGGGTGCTGTAAGGGCTGTAGCGGAACTTTAACAGCGAAAGCCCGCACAGCACCCAGATCAAAGAGTGAGCGCCGAAGGCGGTCAGGAATTGATCTCCCCCGGGTGCTATAAGGGCTGTAGCGGAACTTTAAATAAGAGGTACAAAAGATTATGGGAATGATTCAAAATGACTGGCTGGAGCCCTTGACTCCGGAATTTAAAAAACCTTATTACGCACAACTGTATAAAAAAGTGAAGGAGGAATACGCCACAAGAAAGATCTTTCCTCCGGCGGACGATATTTTTAATGCCTTTGAATTTACACCGCTGTCCCAGGTCAAAGTCGTGATCCTGGGACAGGACCCGTACCACGGGGACGGTCAGGCACATGGACTGTGCTTTTCCGTAAAGCCGGATGTGGATATTCCGCCCTCGCTGGTAAATATTTATAAAGAACTGCACGACGATCTGGGCCTTTATATCCCCAACCACGGCTACCTGGAGAAATGGGCAAAGCAGGGCGTGATGCTTCTTAACACGGTACTGACCGTGCGCGCTCATCAGGCGAATTCCCATCGGGGTATCGGCTGGGAGGAATTTACAGACGCAGCCATTCGTATCCTGAACGAACAGGACCGTCCTATGGTATTCCTTTTGTGGGGCAAACCGGCGCAGATGAAAAAATCCATGCTGCATAATCCAAAACATCTGATCCTGACGGCGCCTCATCCAAGTCCCCTGTCGGCACACAGAGGTTTCTTTGGCTGCAAACATTTCAGCCGGACCAATGAATTTCTGGAAGCCAACGGACTCACCCCCATTGACTGGCAGATCGAGAACCGGTAGCGGTTTTTTATGCGTCTTTATGAAGCGCGATATTCTTAAACGCCGTGCTTAACATCAGTTTGATCCGGTTTAACTGGTTTACTTCACTGGCGCCCGGGTCATAGTCGATGGCCACAATGTTGGCTTCCGGACGGCGGTGCCTGAGTTCCTTGATGACGCCTTTCCCTACGATATGGTTGGGCAGGCAGGCAAAAGGCTGGGTGCAGACGATGTTGGGTGTACCGCTTTCCAAAAGCTCCAGCATTTCCCCGGTCAAAAACCAGCCTTCTCCGGTCTGATTGCCAAGAGAAACGATCTTTTCCGCCATCTGTGCCATATGGTCAATGTTGGAGGCAGGAGAGAAATGCGTGCTTTTTTTCAGTGCCCTGTTGGCCGGGGCGCGGAAAAATTCCAGTGTTTTGATACCGATGCGCCCCATGCGGGCAGCGGAGCGCTTCTTGCCCAGATACTGGGCCCGAAATTCCGTATTCTTAAAGCAATACAGCAGAAAATCCGTCAGATCGGGTACCACGGCTTCCGCGCCTTCCGACTCTAACAGTTCCACCAGGCCGTTGTTGGCGGACGGGGAGAATTTTACAAGGATCTCGCCCACGATTCCTACCCGGGGTTTTATTTCATTACTCACCAGGATATGGTCGAATGCGTCCACGATCTCCTCGCACAGCTTCTTAAATCCGTTCCAGGAAGGATGTTTTTGCATAAGGAATGCCTTGCAGCGTCCGCTTAACCGTTCGTAGGTCCTGTTGGACTCTCCCTTTGCCAGTTCGTAGGGCCGTGTATGATACAATACCTTCATAAACAGATCCCCGAATACCAGCGCATACAGTCCCTTGTAGAGCATCTGAGGCGTGTATTTAAAGCCCGGATTTTTCTCAAGCCCGCTTAAGTTGATGGAAATAACCGGAATGTCCGGGTGCCCTGCCTTTTCCAGCGCACGCCGGATAAATCCTATGTAGTTGGATGCCCTGCAGCCGCCTCCGGTCTGGGAAATCAGGATGGCGGTCCGGGTCAGGTCATATTTACCTGACTGCACCGCCTCCATGATCTGTCCGATCACGATCAGAGACGGGTAGCAGGCATCGTTATTTACATATTTAAGCCCCAGGTTGACCGCGTCTCTGCCTGCTTTCGGAAGCACATGGATCTTAAATCCGCAGGAGCGGAAAGCAGCTTCCAGAAGATTAAAATGAATCGGCGACATATCGGGGCAAAGGATCGTGTAGTTTTTGCGCATTTCCTCTGTAAAGACCACCCGTTCATAGGCGGAGGATACGATCGTTCTTGGTTCTTTTTTCTTCTCCCGCACCCGGATGGCGCTTAATAAAGAGCGGACCCGGATACGCGCCGCGCCTAAATTGCTCACTTCGTCAATCTTAAGACAGGTATAGATCTTGCCGGAGCCGGTCAGGATGTCGTTCACTTCGTCGGTAGTAACCGCATCCAGGCCGCACCCAAAGGAATTAAGCTGGATCAGATCCAGATCATCCCTGGTCTTCACATAGTTGGCGGCGGCGTACAGACGGGAGTGGTACATCCACTGATCCATGACCCGAAGGGGACGCTCTGCCCTGTGCAGATGGGAGATACTGTCCTCGGTCAGCACCGCCATGCCGTAACCGCCGATCAGCTCCGGGATGCCGTGGTTGATCTCTTTGTCCAGATGATAAGGCCTTCCTGCCAGAACGATCCCGTGGGCATGATGCTCTTCCATCCACCGAAGCGTCTCTTCCCCTTTCTGACAGATGTCCAGACGGGCTCTTTCAAGTTCATCCCAGGCCGCTTTGGCTGCTTTTGTGATTTCGCCTGCGTCCATGCCCTTTTCTCCGTTAAATTCTTCCACCAGCCGCTTTGTCAGGATCTCCAGACTTTCAAAACTTAAAAAAGGATCTCTGAAATCAAACCGCGAAGAAGAAAGCTCTTCCATATTGTTGCGGATATTTTCCGCGTAGGAAGTGACGATGGGGCAGTTGTAGTGGTTGTTGGCGTCCTTAAATTCCGTGCGCTCATAGGGTACGCAGGGGTAGAAAATAAACGGAATATTGTGCTGCAGAAGCCATTTCACATGCCCATGGGCCAGTTTTGCCGGGTAGCACTCGGATTCGCTGGGAATGGATTCGATGCCCTGTTCGTACAGCTCATGGGTGGACTCGGGCGACAGGACCACTTCGTATTTTAACTGCGTAAAGAAAGTATGCCAGAAGGGGTAATTCTCGTACATATTCAGTACCCGGGGAATCCCCACCAGCCCTCTGACGGCTTCTTCACCATGTAAAGACTTATAGGAAAAAAGGCGTTCGTTTTTGTAGGCGAACAGGTTCGGAGCAGGATTTTCTTTTTTCTCTTTGCCAAGTCCCCGTTCGCAGCGGTTGCCGGAGATATAACGCCTGCCGCCGGAAAATTTATTGACCGTCAGACGGCAGTTGTTGGTGCAGCCGTGGCATTTGGTCATAGAGGTGGAGTAAGTAAGCGCCTCCATCTGCTCTTTCGTAAGCATGGTAGTCTGCTGGCCTTCGTAGCGTTCCCTGGCGATCAGCGCGGCTCCGAAGGCGCCCATAATCCCGGCAATATCCGGACGGATTACTTCGCACCCGGCGATGGATTCCAGGCTTCTTAAGACGGCGTTATTATAAAAAGTGCCGCCCTGGACGACGATATGCCTGCCGAGGGAAGAGGCGTCGGATACTTTAATGACCTTAAACAGCGCATTTTTGATGACCGAGTAGGCAAGTCCGGCGGAGATATCGTCCACGCCCGCACCTTCTTTTTGCGCCTGCTTGACCCGGGAATTCATAAAGACCGTACAGCGGGTTCCAAGATCAATGGGGTTTTTGGCAAAAAGAGCCGACCCGGCAAAATCCTGAATGGAAAGATTCAAAGATTTTGCAAACGTTTCGATAAAAGAGCCACAGCCGGAAGAGCAGGCTTCATTTAACTGCACATTGTCTACGGTATGGTTTTTGATACGAATGCATTTCATATCCTGTCCGCCGATGTCCAGGATACAGTCTACGTCCGGATCAAAGAACTGAGCAGCATAATAATGAGAAATTGTTTCCACTTCTCCCTCGTCCAGCATAAGCGCCGCCTTGACCAGCGCTTCCCCGTAGCCGGTGGAGCAGGAACGGACGATGTGCGCTTTCTCCGGAAGATGAGCGAACAGATCCCTCAGCGCTTCCAGCGTGATATGTAAGGTACTTCCGTCGTTGTTATGATAGAAAGAATATAAAAGAGAACCGTCCTCGCCCACCAGCGCGATCTTCGTGGTCGTGGAACCGGCGTCTATTCCAAGAAAACAGTTGCCTTCATAGGAGGAGAGCTCCCTTTTAACCACCTGCGCTTTGGCGTGCCGTGCCTCAAATTCGGTAAAACTTTGCTCGTCCTTGAACAGCGGGTCTAACCGTTCCACCTCGAAAGCGAGCTGTATCTTATCGTCCAGGCGGTGAATCAGCCGGTCTGCGGGGACTGCCGTCTCTTTTTTCGACAGGAGTGCGGAACCTGCCGCAGCAAACAGATGCGATCCTTCCGGTATGATTGTATGTTCTTCATCCAGGTTCAGGGTGCGGATAAAGGTATTCCTGAGTTCGGACAGGAAATGAAGCGGCCCGCCCAGAAAGGCCACATGTCCCCGGATCGGTTTACCGCAGGCCAGTCCGCTGATGGTCTGATTGACGACCGCCTGGAAGATAGAAGCCGACAGGTCTTCCTTCGTGGCGCCTTCGTTGATTAAAGGCTGAATGTCGGTCTTGGCGAATACGCCGCATCTGGCGGCAATGGCATAAAGCGCTTTATAATGTTTCGCGTATTCATTCAGGCCGGAGGCGTCGGTCTGCAAAAGAGACGCCATCTGGTCGATAAAAGACCCGGTTCCCCCGGCACAGATCCCATTCATACGCTGCTCTACATTGCCGTTTTCAAAATAGATGATTTTGGCGTCCTCACCGCCCAGCTCAATGGCTACGTCCGTTCTGGGTGCATACGTCTCAAGCGCCTCCGCTACGGCGACGACTTCCTGGGCAAAGGGTATGTCCAGATACTCCGCCAGCGTAAGCCCGCCGGAGCCGGTGATCACCGGATAGACGTCCATTGCCCCCAAAGACTTCACCGCCCGCCCAAGCAGCAGGGACAGTGTCTCCTGAATATTGGCAAAATGCCGTTCATAATCAGAGAACAGGACCCGGTTTTCCGCGTCCAGGACAGCAATCTTAACAGTAGTGGAACCGATATCGATTCCAAGTCGGTAACATTTGTTCATATATCTGGCAGTCAGCCTGCCCTCACCTCACATTTTTTCTTTTGTTTTATCCCGAATATGTAAAAACGCGGACAGCGTTTTACTTGTACTATTATATGGGAGGGGAGGGGGAGAATCCATTAATATTGTGTAAAGATTTAGGTTTTCCATATACGGACAGGATATTGATAGAGATTGCGCGGAGGGTATATTTGATTTACAACATAAAGAAAGGCAGGGAGGCGTAGAATAGATTTTTTAGAAATAAAGCAGAAATCCGGAGGAGCAATTTCTGCTTTATTTATATAGAGGCAGCTACTATACGGGCATTATCTTATGTATTTTTAATAACTCAATGACGGTATCCATCTCATCTCTTAATGTGTGTATATCTCTTTTTATGTCTCTCTCAAATAATTCCACATTAAGCTGCAGGTCATTGAGTTTTTTCTCGGTACGCTCCTGCTTAAATTCGATCACGTCTAAACGCTGCTCTATGCGGTCCAGCCTTCCGTTGATGGTGCGGATCTCCGCGGCAAGCGTGTTTACGTTTGCGGTGAGCGTGTTTACGTTAGTGTCAAGTGTGTCTACCTTTGCAATAACAGGTTCCAGCTTTTTGTCCATCATATCAGAGATGGCCTGTAATAATTCGTTATTCATGATTTTATCCTCCTGTAAGCAGGAGTATATCATATGTGAAAGGAAAAGTCCAGTAAAATATTCGCTAAAAAATTATATATTGATATATAGGGAATTTTTTACTACAATATACAAAGAAGACAGTCCATGTAAAGGAAGCGCTAAAATAAGCGCTGATGTTTCCCGGGCAGAAGGGTCCATAAAAATCCTGCCCATCGGGGGACGATAAGTAAATAATGCAAAACAGATAAAGAGAATGCACACCAGGCAGCAGAGCAAAAGCGTATAAGGCTCTAATTTACAGGATTGTGTAAGCTTATAGGAAAGCCGGAATGCAATCAGGATGCTCAAAATAAATGTGCCGATATCCAGGATAAAAATATCTTTGCCGGTCACAGATGTATAGGCATAAAATAATATTGGGATTAACAATGTTCCTGTTAAAATACCAAAACATAAAGCAGAAGTTATACATGAGTATTTTCGGTGGAATTTTAAAACCATTATGAATGCATATACCAACATAGGAAAGAATAATAATTTCATATGTTCCCATATAGATTCATTGACAGGCGTAAAAAGTCCGACTATATGATTGCGTTCAGTCCAGTCATACAGAAAATGGGCAAGTGTTCCTGTGATCAAAACAAAAACGATTCCGATGATTGTATACCGCTTTAAATATTTCATAGAATATACCTCATGAACAGTATATGTTATCGGGGAATTATTATGTATTTTCCGTTAAAATAATACAGAATAAGTGAAAGTATTTTTATTGTGAAAGCTATAAGGAGAAGATGATAAATATGGCAAAAAATAAAGAGATGAAAACCAACGCCATGCGCATATTAGACCGCATGAAGATTCCATACCATTCCCACACATACGAGTGCAGTACGTTTATTGATGCAATACAGATTGCGGATATGCTACATTTGCCTTATGAAAAGGTATATAAGACGCTGGTGACAGTGGGCAGCAGCAGGGAATATTATGTGTTTGTGATTCCCATTGCAAAAGAGCTGGATCTGAAAAAAGCGGCAAAAGCAGTGGGAGAGAAATCTCTTTCCATGATTCATGTAAAAGAGATCAATGCTGTAACCGGGTATATCCGCGGCGGCTGTACGGCGGTGGGAATGAAAAAGCAGTATGTGACCCGGATCGACAAAAGCGCTGAAGCGCTGGAATCTATCGTGGTAAGCGGCGGACGCATCGGAAGCCAGCTGGAGCTTAAGCCGGAAGATTTGTGCAAAGCGTGCGGCGGCGTATTTGCGGAAGTAACAATAGTTATGCCGGAAAACACAAAAAATGCAGGAGGTAGATTATGAACGAAGGCAGACATGGCAGTATGATAAAATCGCGGGCAGCAGGGGGACTATATAAAGTGATTGCGGCATTCATCATCGCAGCGGCGGCGGTAGCCTGTATGATCATCGCGGTGAACGGGCTGATTCACTTTAAGGCAGGTATCGGAGACGGGCTGACGGCCACGGGGTCGGCGAGCTGTGATTTTGAATCCGATCTGATCGTGTGGCGGGGCAGTTTTGCCGCTTATGGTACGACTACGAATGAAGCGTATGAGGTGATTAAAAATGATGCGCAGCTGGTAAGAGAATATCTTCTGAACAACGGAGTGACGGAAGACGAGCTGGTATTCAGTTCTGTGGATATCTCCCAGCGCTATCGGACGGAATATGATGAAAACGGTAATTATGTCAGGGAGTATCCGGACGGTTATGATCTGAACCAGAGTCTGACAGTGACTTCTTCTGATATAGACAAGGTGGAGATGGTGTCCAGAGATATCACTCAGTTGATTGAATCCGGCGTGCAGTTTGCTTCGTATTCTCCAGAGTATTATTGTACCACGCTGGATGAAGTGAAGCTGGATCTAATTGAGAAAGCAACAGATAACGCACGGCAGCGGATTGACATTCTGGCAGAAGAAAGCGGGTGTAAAAAAGGTAAGCTTTTGAGTGCAAATCTGGGCGTATTCCAGATCACGGCGGCCAATTCGGGATCGGGGGAATATACTTATGACGGAGCATTTGATATCAGTTCCCGCCATAAAACGGCGACCGTTACAGTGCGGCTGAATTATGCGGCGGATTAAGAAGGTTTTCAAATCAGAAAGAGTGTAAGGCCTATGGAGTTTTCAAGGGCTTTACACTCTTTTTAAAATCGCTGACTTATCATATATTTCTCAGATTCCCCGTCAATGCATATCTATATTTGATTTTTTTATTGACACGAACATATGTTTGGACTATAATCTTATTATAAAACATAGAAACTTTAATCAGATGGGACGTGCTTTAGATGAATCGGTTATTTGAGGCATATTTTGAAAATAACTTAAAGAAGCTTTACGAAGTGGTAGATCAGATATTTTACAGGAATTTCGGCGGGATATCGGATAAAGATATGCCGGAGTATTATTCCGCTGCAGGTGATGTGTTAGCGGATATTGTAGTAAATAACAGGTATGATCCGTCCAGAGGGGATTTTGATGGCTACCTGTACAACACTGTTAAATTTGCCGTTATTGACGAGTTAAAAAAGCAGCAAAGAGATAAGCGGTGTGTGAAGGTTGAGATGGTTGATGAAAGCGGGGAAATCATTCGTATGCCGTTGAAAGATATCTACCTTGATGCGCCTGTTGAGGGTTCCGAAGATCTTACAATCGGAGATACAATCCGGTCTGATTTTAATATGGATAATATTTTGGAAGAAAAAGATAATTGTCAGGATGAGCGAATAGAAAAATATCTTAACAGTTTGTCCGGTACTGCCAGGAAAATGATCGAAATGAAAATGAATGATATTCCGGTTTCGGAAATTAAAAGGAAGTTGAGATTAACTGACAGAGAATATTTCAACTATATGAATAGTGCCAGGATGAATGAAAATATTGCGCTGTTTACTAAACGGTTTAATAAATACAAGGAGGAATATAAGATGGATCATATAATACCTATTGATGTTACGGATAATTATAGGATGGATAAATTCCCTCTTGGCAGTCTGTTAGACGATATGAGAGATGGGAAGATCAATAAGAAGCATATTTTACAGAGGAAGCCGTTTCAATGGACAGAAAGACAAAAGAATAAATTTCTGACCAGAATACTGAACGGGCAGCCTATTCCGGAGATTGTGATTTGTGAACAGATTGTCAGAGGAAAAAAGAAGTCTCATTTAATAGATGGTTTACAGAGACTGTCGTATTCTGATCTGTTCAGGGCAGACGGGATCGTAATAAAGAGTGACGGCGCAGAATTTTATGAAATTCCATACAAAGAATATAAATATGATAATAATGGAAATGTGTTGTTGGATGAAGAAGGAGACGCATTATTTGAAGAAAAAATATTTAATGTAATCGGAAAGAAATTCAGTGATTTCCCGCAGTTTTTGAAAGAAAGGTTTAACAAATTTAATATCAATGTTACTACATATTTTAACTGTACGGATGATCAGATTGCTTATCACATCAGGAACTACAATAACCAGGAAGGAATGAATAAAAGTCAATATGAATTTACGGGTATTGATATTGACACGGCTAACAGGATTAAAGATATTTCCGAATATCATCCGTTTTTTAAAGATGACTATGGCAAATATACCAGTAAGAACAAAGTGAAAGGAGATATAGACAAGGTAGTTGTTGAGAGTATCATGGCAATCAACTTCCTCAATGACTGGAAAAAGGAAATGAAAGACTCCTTTGCGTTTGTCAATGATAATGCTGATAGTATCATGTTTGAATCATTGAAAGACTCTCTTGACAGACTTTGTAAAGTAGTAGATAAAGAAATCAAAAACATGTTTACAGCGACAAATTCTCCCGTATGGTTTGCTGTTTTTGAAAAATTTAAGGATTTAGATATACCGGATGAGCATTTTAAAGCATTCGTTAAATATGTGGCAGAATCATTGAACAGTCTGGAAGTTGACGGAAAATTATTTAAGGATGTATATAAAAGCAGAAATACCAGAGACAAATCCATTGTTGTCGGAAAAGTGAACGGTCTGGTTAAGCTGATGTATGAATTTCTGAATATCGACGAAAACAAAGCAGATCAGAAAATATATGATTCTGATGCAGAAACATTCATAGCGGAAAATGTCGGAATTGATAAGGAAACTGTTATCAAAGACCTGTCTCTTTATAATGAAACATTGGATAATCTGGAAGAAAATACAATTAGAGACGGGTCTAAACTGTTGGAGGAGCAGAACAGACGGTCGCTGCTGGCAATGGTTGCATATTCGTATGTGCAGGATACAGATTTGGACGAGTGGATGGCTGAGTATGCGAAAAAAAATAATGCATATTTTGCAGACCAGAGAAAAAATTATTTACATATGAAAAAGAACTTGGAAAATTTTAAAGGAGGATTATAAAGACGGCCGGAAATTCAGAGCAAAAAGAGTGTAAGGCCCATGGGGTTGTCCAGGGTTTTACACTCTTTTTTATATAGAGGTTCGGTCATTCAAAGAATGCTATATAATTTATATTCTTATCCATAAAGTAAATCCAATAGTAGCATAAGAACTGTTATAAGATCCGCCAAGATTTCCAATAACTAATGTTCCGGTGGAAGCTGTATATGTTTTTGTGATATCTTTATTTCTATTTAAGTCTCCGTTATAAAATCTTAATGTCACACATGTTAACTCTATAAGAAAATTATTTTCTGTCAAACTGGCATATCCGGAATAATAATTATTGACTTGGATAGTTACTGATGCTTTCTTTGATTCTTTTACATCGCACACTTTTATTAATGCAGCTGCTGCTTTTCCTGCATTAAAACCAGCGTTGTAGCTTGGTCTGCTGTCGAGAGTACCTCCGGTGTAATATCCGGCGGGAACAGAGTAAGTAGTATTTGATCCGGACCAGTTTAAATTTCCCTTTGCGATACCGGCGCATGTTAAATAGGACGGATTTGCATACCATCCGTAAGGTATTCTGACTCTTAATTGATCGCCTGCTATCGTAAAATTTGGCAAACTGTTTGTTGGATCTCCATTTGCGTTACCTGCCCAACTTAGATTGGTTGTTCCGGTATTGGATGTTCTGTTTGTTGCTGTACTTGATACGCCGCACACTGTATTGCCGGGGATTAATTGGGCACCGGTTAATCCAATGGTAGAAGCGACTTCACTGAGTTCCATATATTCATAGGAATTTCCGGCCCAATAACATCCGTGGTATCCTGCATCAACAGCGACCTCGAACCTGTTATTTGCGATCCTTCTGTTATTTATTTTATTTGGGATTCCGGTCCAGTTCTTCATGGTTCCGGTTACTTTATAACCCGCAGAAGATGTAAAAGATTTTCCTGCCAGAACATTACCGGCAGCGGCGTTTCCTAGAGAATTTATCTCTATGCCGACATATCCTTCCCCATTATAATATCCGGCAGGAACCTGTAAACAGAATCTTGTTTTTTTGTCACCTGTTGAAGTGGAAGACTGGGGAATTAACCCGTTATAAACAGGTACACCAGGGTAACTGGTGTTCATTCCGCCGATCGTAGAATCCACTTTACTTCTGTCAATCATAGTGCCGGTATATTTCACACCATTTTTTCCATAAGCAGTATTTCCGGAAAGCAGGTTGCCGGCATTTTCAAGCGTCACATTTGAACTCACTAATTCTGCTAATGTAGGGCCTGTTACTTTACCATTGCCGTTATGATACCCGGCAGGTATGGTATAAGTACCACCAGATGTTGATATAGAAGCGGTTACTGCGCCGTTATTCTTCATACTGCCGGTTATTTTAGTATCACTGTCCGTATTATAAAAAGTTTTTCCTGAAAGAACATCCGCCATAGCAGCATTTCCGCTTAAAGTGGGTTTTGTTTTTATCTTTTTTATATGATCTGCAATAATAGTTGGCGAAGTATTGGCAGCGGTAGTGACTCCCATGGATGTAACAGCCGCTGCAATTGTGTCACATCCAGTTTGAAAAGAATTTATTGTATGATCTAATAATTCCTGTACTGTCGCGTCTGTTCTAATTACGCCGAGAATACCATAGGTGTCGGTGGCTGTAATATTTTGTGCAGTTATCTCTACATCACCGGTCTCTCCATTAACTGAAGCAACTGGTGTACCTGCCAGCACATCCCATTTGCCATTCGTAGCTTCTTTATAAATATTCGCTCCGGCAGGAATGACATGACCTGGCCCTTCTTTGAAATTTTCAGTAGTTGTAAATGCATCAGAAATATTATACATATCACCATCAGACACATTAGACAAATCTGGGAGATCTGAAAAAATAATTGTCCCCATTGGTTTAAGTGCGTTTTTTAAACTGGAAGAAATAGCTTTTATTTGCTCATAATATTTTTTTGCATTGTCTATATCTTCGTTTTCCCGGGTTCCAGTACCTCCTACAGCGTAGCTTTTTGCTTTTGTGGAATAAGTATCCGCCTCAGTTGCACTTACAGACGCTTCCGAAGCTTTCTGTGTAGCTGTAGCAGCAGAAGTAGATGCAGAATCAGCCGATGCTCCTGCAGCGATTTTGGAAGCATTAGCATTCGTTTCAGATACCCTGGCGTTATCTTCTGATACTTTCGCATTGCCTTCGGATATTTTTGCGGCATCTTCACTATCCCTGGCATTTATTTCAGATATTTTAGCATTATCTTCAGATGTTTTAGATGCATCTTGTGAATCAGAAGCCAATCTTCTGTAATAATCTGCATTGTCCGTGTCTTCGCCTTCTCTTATACCAGTTCCTCCATGAGAATGACTCTCTGCCAACTGATAATACTCCTGGGCTTTTAATTCACCTTTTTTAAGGGTATCCTCCAATTTATCTGTAACAGTAATAGCGTGATCGGCAGCATCATTCGCATTTTGAGTTGCCGTATTTGCATTATCAATAGCTTCCTGTGTTTTCGTTTCACGTTTCGTTTCCTGGTTTTGACGTATTTGTTCATTCTCAATTCTTTCGTTTTCATTGGTTTCTAATGTTTTTTGAAAATCGTCTATATCGCTTTTTGCTTTCTCGTATCCTTCAATAAGCAATTTTACATCTTCAATAGCATTAAGAACATCATTATAATCAGCAGATTCCTCAATATGACTATTATCATGAACAGAATTTTCTACAATAAGGTCAAATTTAGTAGTTGTTATTCGCTTGCCATCTTTATGCAGAATTAGTTCACAATGAACAATACCCGCAACAACAGTCATTTGATCGGTTATATTTACGATAATTCTGTTGTCGATTAACTCTATAACTTCATTCGTATTAATTTGAGTTTTATCAGGTTTTAATGCTTTGAAATTGATCTCTATACCGTCTGGAATTATATATTCTTCACCAGTATCGTCAATTAGCATAATCCTAATTTTTCGCGCGTTATCATATTGTTTAACAGGTATTTTTAATAATCCGGTTCCATTGTAGAATCCGAGAGTAGCTTCCTTAGTGATTTCTATTAATCCCATATATTACACCTCTTTTACAGTCTCATTATTTTTGGCTTCCAAATATTTGTTATATTGTTGTATTCTGGCATTTGCATCGTTTGTATATTGTGTATTTATTTCTCCATATATCCCTTCGATTACAGAATTAATAAAAAATAAGTTCATGCCGGATTCTGCACAGTCATTCATAATCTTATTTCTCAATTCCGACATCATAAGTTCTATTGGTTTGTTGATTTTTTCTTGATTCATTTTAATCTCCTTACTAATTTGTCTGCTCCAATATGCATACACGTTCTTTTAATTGTTCTATTTCTTTATGCTGGTCCTGGATTAATTTAAGTGCAGCGGGAAAAAGTATATTGATATTCCACATTTCCGGTTTTCCATTTTTATCAAGATTGCATGCAATAGGATATTTTTTATAAATATCTTCAGCAACAAAACCGATAATGTTTTTTTTATATCTTTTATCATTTCTAAAAAGATAATTATCCCTGTATTTATACGAAACTATATTAAAATCATATAACTTTTTTGGGGAAATATCATCAGGGATATTTAAAGATATATCTTTTTTGTAACGACTCGATGAAGATGAAGATCTCATAAAGCAGCCGTTTTCATCAATATAAACGTTAGGCGAATTACTGCTTACAGAATTATAAACAGCCATGTGTTTTAATTCGGTGTTGTTTATACTAAAATCGCTGGTATATATATGTTTGCTAAAAGTATTAATCATCATTCCGGCTGGTGTATTTGTTCTTGAACCGTTAATGGTATTTATTAATATGTTATTGGAATCATATACTTCGATTTTTCCGATCTGTATAGAATTAAAAAATTTATTGTCCATAATTCTTCCCATACTGTAAAAATAATTAAAAGTTATAGATGATATTAATTTATTATCATCTATTTTTTCGGCTCTTTTTATTTCTCGACATAAAAAGTCAAATGGGAGTGTAAATATTACAATATTATCTCCGTCAAAATAATATGCATCGGCACTTTCTGTTCGTCCTATTCCCCACCCTCTTATAACATATTTGTTGTTTTCATTTAAATTACTGTTGTTTTCATCAATATAATTATAATCATAATTCCAACTCAATTCAAAATAATCAATGCCATTCATATTATATAAATAAGCTTTTATATACTGTCCGGATGATAAGGTAAATAATTTTCCTGTTTTTTCTTTTCCAATGCTGGAATCATATGTGGCTGATGTCCAATCTCTTGATTTTACATACATTCCTTCTTTTTTTACAACAAAATAATCATCGATTGATAATCCATCATTACCAATATACATTCCATTATTTGTTGCGATATTTGGGCTGTTTCTATAAAATCCATCTGAATTAAAATTCCATCCGGCAATGATTCCTCCTTGATTTGCAGTTAGAGTAGATGCTGATACAGTCCCAGTAAACGTCCCTGACCCATTAATGGTCAAATTCGTCCCATCCCATTTTAACTTTCCTCCTCCAAGATTAAATTTACCGTCATTCAGGCACAATATACTTCCGGCAGTATTATCAAGTTCTCTTCCTGTGACGCCATTGTAATTTTGCGAGACAATATTGCCGGTTTTTAAACATCCGCCATTTATTTTTGTGTCACCGGCACTTAATCCTGCTGTAAATGTATTGTAGCTGTAAGATAAATTATCATATTTCGTCTTTAAATCAGACATGCTACTGTCATTTGCATAACCGGCAATAACCAGTTCCGCCCCATTCCAGCTTAATCTGCCACCTGCAAATTCAAATGTACCGTCCTGTAAGTCCAGTTTGCTTCCGGTTTTGGCTTTTTCATAATTAAAGGACTGAATGTGATCCGAAAGACAATGTCCGCTTACTTTTAGTTCGCCTGTTTCCAACCCGTAAAAGACGCCGGAATTGGCGAACAGTGTGCGAAATTCTCCTTTGTTGGCGGATATTGAGTCCAGGATAATATTGGATATGGAAGTACCGAAAGTCTCCGTGGACAGGAGCGCATTGAGCATTGTGTTTGCCATTTGGACTTCGGCATCATTGGTTCCAAAGGTTCCTCCGCTGCCAGAACCGCCAAAAGAAGATGTGCTGCCGGAATAACTCAGATTTTCATTCAGCAGGTATTCAAAATCATTAATGCCTTCCAGTGATTTTGTCATCGTGGAAAATTCGATATCTATATTCTCCGTAACAATAAGAGGATTATATTTAATGGTGATCAGCCTGACTTTTTGCAATCGTTCTTTGTGTATATCAGTATTCACATAGATAAAATTGTTTAACTTAAAATGGTCGGCGAACGGTTCAAACTCCTCTAAATGAAAAAGATTGTCAATATTACAGGAAAATGAATATTGGGGCTGTGACACGATGTCAAGCTGCTTTACAGCATCCTGATATAATTCTTCCTGCTTGTCGACAGCGGAAGCGATATCGTCGAGATTTGTGATCGGAATATAATTGTTCTGGAAATCCGCCTCTTTGATTAACAGTTCAATCACCTGTAAATCTTCGGTGCTAAACACTTTATTTCCGTCGTTATCAGAATATTCTTTTAGCCCTGCACTTGCTGCTAAATTTTTGCGTTTTTCATTGATCTGCTTAAGTATAAAATCCTGTGCTTCAATTTCTTTTTTTCTTTCCAAAATAGCATTGTCGCATAATAATATGATACCTTTTTCAGTAGTCGTACCTGTCAACGAATTTACCCTTGATGAAGTAGCATAATAGTCAAGGTAATTATTTAAAGCTGTGATATATGCTGGATATCCTGTAAATGTTTTTTGTTTGTCTAATAGTTCCAGTTCTCTCCATCCATTTTCATCCGGAGTCCGGAGTGTACCGTCTGCTCTGAAAAATTCATCTTTTCGTAAAAGTGCCGCAGCTTCAATCCAGGCCTTCCTTTTTGCTTCTAACTCATCAAGTCCGTACAGTTCCCATTCATATAACCAACCGTCGATTGATTGTACTATATGATCACCGTTATTATAAGCAGGATTTCCTCCGTCTAATACAATATAATCGCCATCATCATTTACTGTAAGATTTCCATTTATATCAGTTTTACAATACAGTTTCATGGCTTCTTTGACAGAAGGGATTATTTTATATTGATAGGCATAGTAATCATTCCAGTAGACCGTTTCCTTTAAAGCATTTTCATCAACAGGAGTTCCGTCTGGCAGGTTATACTCATTTCTGTATATCGTCAATAAGGAAGCTACAGCGTTTCTGTATGCATTTAAGGATATTTTAAGCTCTTCATATTTATAGGTAGTGTAATCAATGCTGCATCCGTCGTTGGGAACACGGTTGATCAACTCGTTTTTGGACATGAGGGCGGTGTTATATTGTCTGGTGAAATAACTGTACCATTCCCTTCTGGTACGCTCGCCGGAAATTCCGTCATAAGTTATTTTCTCTGTATCTCTGAAATTCATCCAGCTTTTGTACTTGTCATGCAGTTCGGGCGTCACATATTGATAATCGCCGTATTCATTTTCCGCGTTCATGAAATAATCCAGGTTAAGAATGTAATCTTCACCGAAATTTACATATGCAATACCTAAATCATTGGCGCCTTTTGGAACATATTTTGTAATGATATGTTCGCCGGAAGTTGAAGATATTTCAAAATCTTTCATAAGATTTTTCATACTTATTGTAATTCCTGTATCCTCACCCAGTGCTTCTATGGATGTAAAAGAAATGATTTTGTTTTTTCTGTCAAAATCAAACAGTATCCTTGCCGCACTTGAGACGTCATTCATCAGGAAGGAATAAATATCCTGCGACTGTATGTCAAATCGTAATTTTTTTGAACAAAGGTCAGTGTCTGAATTGTAGGCAATCGACCATGTTGATCCTGATTTTTCAATAGCCATATGCAGCAGGCTCAGGCTGTGATTATCATAATTTACCAGGGTAACATATTCCTGCGGTGTTTGTTTATAGCTATCGATACCGGCGGCCAGATATTCCAGGCTGTCAATTGTACCGCAGTTAACCTTGAAATTTTTTAAAATTTTGTCCTGCAGTTCGCATTCAATGGAATGAGCCGTAACACTGAGGATTTCCTGTATTCCGTCGTTTTTGCGGACAGGTGCAGAATCTATTTTAAAAAATGCACAGGTTTCTGATGTCTCCAGGTACAGTTCCATGTTCTGTGTAATGGATTCATAATAATCACTTTGCATGTAATTACCGTTTTCATCTGTCATATATTTATTCACATCAAAGGATAATTCCCAGAGATCTGCCGTGTGCGTCGTCAGGCTGCAGCTGTTTTCAATCAATCCTGTCAGTGTTCCAAGGATGATTCGGTCAGGTTTACAAAGATACAATTTTCCCATTATACACATCCTGCCTTTCTTGGAAATTTATATGTAAATTCTATTGTGCAGTCGCCGTATATGGATATGTTATTTACGCCTTTTACAAGCCTGAACCAGTAGATATAATCGATGTACTGATCCGTTTCGCCTGCGGAAGCTATTTTGCTTTTATAATCCGGTCCCCATCCTAATTTACTAAATGAAACGAGATTTCCGTTTTTGTCTCTTATCACATTTGTCCGGTTGTTTATGGATAATACATAGTTTCCGCCTTCGTCTTTCTCTATATCTGAGGGCGTGATGGTAACGGATTTATGTTCTGTATTGTTCTCAATGGTGACTGCATTTTTGGTTATCAATTTTATTTCCGGATAGTAAATACCGTCCGTTGTATCAGATAGATTATCTATTGTAATTGCGGCTGATTCTTCCACCACGCATTTCTTTGTTATCTCTGACATAAAACCAAAAGGAGCGTTCGTTTCAAAAGTGATTGTTTTTGCGTTTCTGCCGTTGATTATAATGTCATCGATATTTGTACATACGGCGTAGTAGTCCATGGACGGTATATCATAGTCATTGAAATGCAGCAGCCTTGGCGTATTTGCGTCTGTGAGCCATGCATTTATTTCTATTGATTCCTCTTTCGTAAATGGTGTAAAATCCTTTTTTGCTATATCAAAAGTAAAAGAAATATTTTCATCAACAGAAGCTCCGTATACATTTGAAATGTATCTTGCGGTATTTGATTCGCTTTTTTGCAGTGTTTTTTTCAATCCGTTTGTTGATACATCTGGTTCTTTATTTACCCAGCAGATGACAAGGTTAAAGTTGTCGCTGCTGATGCCGTCAAATACAAAAGAGTGTGCGTTTATAAAAGACATATCTTTATCCTCCTTTTTTACATATTTTTGTAAAATAAAAAGGAGCTGCGCACTAAATGTTCAGCGCGGCGGCTCCTTTGGTTCATAATTTTACGTGTATACCCTTTGCAGCCCAAGCTTATGCAGCTCATTGGCCATTTTAGCCATATTATACTGAAAACTCTGCTCTAACTGGCTGGGTAACAGTTTGCCAAATTCTCTATCTACATTACCGTCTACTCTAAGCAAACAATCATAATGATTCTGGATAACTACCGGAGAAACCTCTCTTTCCTGCATTGCATTGATAACACTTTGCAGCATCTCATTATTTACATGCATCAGGCTCTGCATAGTATCGAACATGACATAGGACGTGTTATCGCATACATTGAATGGCATGAGGCTTTTGAACTTCTCAAAAGTTTCTTCACTTAATCCAAGGGATTCCCCGGGCTTCAATTCACGGATTCCATTACCAGGATCTATGGAAGATACATTCACGTCCGATGGCTTTTCTGTGACAGGGGTAATTCCTGTGGTTTGAGCTAAATCAATGCCATTTCCGCTATAGAACTTTGCAAGTGTGTCAATTGTGTTCTGGATTACATCGCTGGACTGCTGGTACAGTTTTGTGGCGCTCTCAATGATCCCTTTCTGTTCGTTCAGAATTTCGACAGCATCTTTAGCAGCATTTTCTAAGGTTTCGGACAACTGGTCAGAGAAATCATCCAGGGCATTGATCTGGAGCGTATATTCATGCTCTTTCTTCATCTCGTCCAGTTCGTCATTCAGGTCAGCCAGATCAGATTCCAACTGTGCTTTTCTTGCCCTGGCTTCCGCAGAATCAATATTGGTAAGTGCCGCAATCTGTGCCTGGATTGCTTCTATATCCTTTGTCTTGCCCTTAATGGACTTGTCGTAGTCATAATAAGCTTTTTTGGCTTGTAAGGCTTCCTTACGCTTTGTTATGATGCTTTTAAGCGCGTCAACTTCCTGTTTTGCCTGATTTTTATATAAGGAAACGATGGAATCAGAATATCCTTTGGCTTCGAGTATCTGCTGGTTATAAGACTTCCTGAGTTCTTGGATCGCTGCCTCTTTATCCTTA